>CAHJWU010000170.1 GCA_903643085.1 Rhodospirillales bacterium | reverse complement strand
GTGAGCAGGGCCTCGCCGTAGAGTATACGCCGCGCCGTCTCGCGCGGTTCGGCCTGACCCTTTCGAGCCTGGAAGCCGCCGTGCCGGCCGACCAGGCGCATAGCCGGCCGGGTCACCTCGTGCTTCGGGCCGAAGCCGCCGGCGACCTGCAGGGCGTGGCGGACCTGCCGGTGCGCGCCGGCGGCAGGATCTTCCGGCTGGGCGACGTGGCGATGGTGATGCGTGTGCCGGTCTCGACGATGGAGATCGGGGAGCAACCGGCGGCGGAGCTCGGCGTGGTTCCGGTCAGGTGAGGAAAGGCCCTCTTCTTTAAGGACTTATGCTCCTGATGCCCGCGCAGATAGAGTTTGACTCCGCAACCAAGGGCTCTCGCAGGATCAGGCCCAATTACGGGGCAGGCGAGGAAGCAAAAGTTTTTTGGTCCTTTTTTTCAAAAAAGGACTGCTTTCTTGCTACTGCTGTCCCGCTCACGTCCGCAGCTCCCGCGCCACTAAAGCCGCATGCGCCGCCTGGTCCGCGCGCGCCCGGGCCGGGCTCCACCGCCCGAGCATCCCGAAGATCAGCAGCACGAACACCGCGGCTCCTGCGGCCGAGAGCAGATACCAGTGCTGCCACTGTCCCGGCGCCGCCACCGCCGCCTGTGCGATGGCCTGCATCTTCGCCACCAGCTCCGGCGGCACGGTGGCGTGTGCGTCCTGCAGGCGCTTGAAGGCGGCGATCGAGGGCGGCGCTTCCACCAGCGGTGTCACGGTATCGACCACGTGCGGCAGCGCCAGAAAAGAGGCGGTGACCACCAGGCGCAGCAGCCAGCCCCAGATGGCCAGGCCGGTGGCGGTCAGCGCCGGGTTCAGCTTCTCCACCATCTCCGTGAAGCTGGCCATCCAGGTGGCGTAGGCGGCTCCCATCAGCGTGGAGATGCTGACGGCCACGAGCGCCATCACGCCGAAGGCCGGGTGCGATGGTGCCGGCCAGCCGCCCGCCATGAACAGCCAGATCAGTATGGCCGAGCCCACGCCGCCCACCAGCATGAACGGCTTGCGCACGCCCAGCGCGTCCGACCAGAGGCCGGCGATGATCAGCGCCACCGCGTTGGCGCTCCAGCTCCAGTTCAGCAGGCTGTTGGCCCGCGCCGGCGTGAAGCCATAGACGGTGACCAGGTAGATCACCCCGAACGCCACCGTGGTGTAATACACCAGCAGCAGCAGGGACACGCCGAGGGCCGAGCCGATCACGTCCGGCCGCAGCATCTGCAGCCACGGGTTGCGTTGCAGGCCGGCGACGGGGACCAGCGCGGCGCGCCGCTCGTTGATCAGGCGGTCCTGTTCGCTGACCATCACCTGGCCGCGCAGGGCGGGGCTGAGTTCGCGCAGCGCCAGCGTCGCCAGCGCCCAGACCGCCAGGCCAAAGACGCCGCAGATCAGGAACTGGCCGCGCCAGTCTGGCAGCAGGCCCAGCGTGGCAGAATCCACCCCGCTGACCAGCAGGCTGCCGAGCACCGGGCCGATGGTCCAGAACCCCATCGCCGTGGCGCGGCCCACCTGCGGCGAGAAGTCGCGTATCAGCGCCGGGGTCGCCACCAGGATGATGCCCTCGATGAAGCCGAGGATGATCTGCAACACGGCGTAGGAGAGCCTGTCCGGCGCGTTCGGCAGCACGAAGCCCACCAGCACGCACACCAGGAGCAGGCCCCAGACCACCAGGTTGGCGCGGCCGAACCTGTCCGACAGGCCGGCGAGCAGGGAGGCAAACGCGCCCAGCGCGTTGGCGATGGCCAGCCAGCCGACCAGGTAGGTGAACGGCATGTGCAGGTCCCGCATGATCAGCGGCAGCACGCCGCCCTGCACGTACAGGGCGTAATACAGCGCCACGGTGATCAGCACGACCAGTCCCAGCTGGAAACGCCTGGCGGCAGGTTCTGGGTAGTGCGCCAGCTCGCGTTTCTGTAGCCGCATGGGACGCTCCAGGGTTTTTTTCGGAGCATAGGGGAAGGAAGGGAGGAAGAAAGGCCTTCTTTTTTGCAAAAAAGAAGCAAAAAACTTTTGCTGCTGACGCCTGCGGGACGGGGCGCCTGGTTCGCGAGCCGCCTTGCCGGCAGACAATGCGCGAGCTTTGCTGCGGGCGCGGAGCAAAATTCTTCCAAAAAAGAAGGCCTTTCCTGCTTATCTAATTGCCGTTAACCGACGGCGTGCTAGCGTTGCCTCAACGAACACGAGGGAGACGCGCGCAATGGACGACATGACCTTCAACCCGTCCGCGCCCGTCGAGACGGACGCTTACGCCGTCCCCCTGGACCGGCTCAACCCGGGCCAGCCGGCGCTGTTCGCACAGGACGCCATGTGGCCGTTCTTCGAGCGCCTGCGCCGCGAGGCGCCGGTGCACTACACGCCGGAGAGCGAGTTCGGGCCGTACTGGTCGATCACCAAGTACAAGCAGATCCTGCAGGTGGAGGCCAACCACGAGGCGTTCTCCTCGGACATCCATCGCGGCGGCATCGTCATACGCGATCCGGAACCGGATTTCGTGATGCCTATGTTCATCGCCATGGACCCGCCGCGCCACGACCTGCAGCGCGAGGCGGTGAATCCGGTTATCTCGCCCACCAACCTGGCGCGGCTGGAAATCCTGATACGCGAGCGCGCCGGCCGCATCCTGGACGCGCTTCCGGTGGGCGAGGTGTTCGACTGGGTGGAGACCGTCAGCATCGAACTCACCACGCAGATGCTGGCGACCCTGTTCGACTTTCCGCAGGACGAGCGCCGCAAGCTGACGCACTGGTCCGACGTGGCGACCGCCATTCCCGGCGCCGGGCTGATAGAGAGCGAGGCCGAGCGGCAGGGCATCCTGCTGGAGTGCCTGCTGCGCTTCACCGAATTGTGGAACGAGCGGGTGAACGCGCAGCCTACGGGCGACCTGATCAGCTTGATGGCGCATGCGGATGCCACGCGCGAGCAGACGCCTATGGAATACCTGGGCAATCTGCTGCTGCTGATCGTCGGCGGCAACGACACCACGCGCAACAGCATTACCGGCGGTCTGCTGGCGCTCAACAGGTTTCCTGATCAGTACAGCAAGCTTCTCGCCAACCCGGGCCACGTGGCCAACATGGTGCCGGAGATCATACGCTGGCAGACGCCGCTGGCGCACATGCGCCGTACTGCCACGCGCGACATCGAGTTCGGCGGCAAGCAGATACGCGAGGGCGAGCGCGTGATCATGTGGTATGTCAGCGGCAACCGCGACGAAGAGGTGATCGCGAACCCGAACGCGTTCGACATCGAACGTGACCGGCCGCGCCGGCATCTGTCGTTCGGCTTCGGCCTGCATCGCTGCCTGGGCGAGCGGCTGGCCGAGCTGCAGCTGCGCATAATGTGGGAGGAGATTCTGAAGCGCTTCGGGCGGATCGAGGTGGTCGAGGAGCCCAAGCGTGTGTACTCGGCGTTCGTCAAGGGCTATGAGCGCATGCTCGTGCGGGTCAGCGAGCGGCGCGGCTAGCAGGCAAAGGCGTTCTTCTCCGCTTGCCGCCGCATGACCGCGCTGACTGACGGCCTGGCCGCCGCTCTGCCGCCAGAGGCCGCAATCCTCCTCGACGCGGACGCCGCGGCCGCACCGGCCGAAATGCTCGCCCGCGCCCGCGATTTCGCCGCCACCTTGCCTGCCGGGCAGGAAGGACTCGTCATCACCCTGCTGCACGCCTGCCCGCCGGGGCTGGACGCGCTTGAAGGCCACGCCGCCAACGCCATGCTGTGGGCGTTCACCCGGCAGGCCGCCCGCACCTGGGCGCCGCGCCGTATCAGGGTCAACGCCATCGGCCTGGGCACAAGCGTGTTCGGCCCGTTCGAACCGCCCGAGCAGGCCGGGCGGGCGGCTGGCGACCTGCCCGCGGCCGCGGCCACGCTGGCGGACATCGCGCGGACGGTGCGCTTCATCGCCGCTTGCCCGTCCATCACCGGGCAGATCATCCGGTTGGGGTAGAGGCAAGGACGCCGCCCCGCCTGCGACACGGCGCACGCAGGTTCTGCCAGGGCGGCAGCTTGCACCAGACGGCGCCTGCGTGCGGGCGGAGAGCAGAACTCTTCCGCTTCAAAAAAGACGGCCTTGCCTTATGCTCGGCTCATGGACTCTCCCCGCCCGGCCAGCGCCGCAAAGCGCCTGCGCCACGTCTTCCTGCACGACATGATCCTGCACGCCAGCATAGGCGTGCACGCGCACGAGCACGCCGCCCGCCAGCGCATACGCCTCAACCTGGACCTGGCTGTGGCCGATGACGGCGCCGCGCCGATGTCCCGCCTTGCGCCAGGGCGTGACGACCTGGCGCGCGTGGTCGATTACGAGGCGGTGGCCAACCGGGCGCGCATTATCGTGACGTCCGGCCACGTGCGCCTGGTCGAAACCCTGGCGGAGCGCCTGGCCGAAGCCTGCCTGGAGGACAGCAGAGTGCATTCGGTCCGGGTCCGGGTTGAAAAACTGGACGTTTTTCCGGACGTGGGATCCGTCGGGGTGGAGATAGAGCGGTGTTCCGCCGGCCACACCGTCGTTTAATCCCCCGCGCTGCTTGACTCGCCGTGTTTCCAACGCGCTACGCTTTTACGACGGTTCGATGACGGCGACGGCGTCACGAATCCAGCAGAGTCAAGCAGTGTTCTCGACCGGCCACCTGCAGCGCGGCACGTAGGCCGGGTCTCGGCGGCATGCGCCGGTTCCTGGCGCGGCAAGCAACCCACAGGCTTATCCCCAGCCTTGCGACGCCGGCCTTGAGACGCCCGCCTTGAGACGCGGGCCTTGAGGGGTGCGTCTTGAGTGGCAGCCCGCACGGGCCCACCCTAGGAACCTGATGCCTGACCAGATAACGCCCGAACCGCCCGCCTTGCGCGGCCTGGCGGTCATAGAAGCCGTCGTCGCCACCCTGCCGCTCTCGCCCGGCGTGTACCGCATGCTCGATGGCAAGGGGGAGGCGCTGTATGTCGGCAAGGCGCGATCGCTGAAGAAGCGGGTGGCCAACTACACCCAGATCAACCGGCTGGAAGAGCGGCTGCGGCGCATGGTGATGGACACGATCTCCATGGAGATCGTCACCACCCACACCGAGGCCGAGGCGCTGCTGCTGGAAGCCAACCTGATCAAGCGCCTCAAGCCGCGCTACAACATCGTGCTGCGGGACGACAAATCCTATCCGTGGCTGATGCTGGCGGAGGACCACGCGTTTCCGCAGGTGACCAAACATCGCGGCAACCAGTCCCGCCCAGGCAGCTACTGGGGGCCGTTCGCCAGCGCCTGGGCGGTGAACCAGACGGTGAACGCCATGGAGCGGCTGTTCCTGCTGCGCTCCTGCGCGGACACGGTGTTCGCCAACCGCTCCCGCCCATGTCTGCTGCACCAGATCAAGCGCTGCTCGGCGCCCTGCGTGGGCCGCATCGGCGCGGAGGACTACGCCGCCCTGGTGGCGCAGGCCAAGGCGTTCCTGTCCGGCAAGGTGGCCACCCTGCAGCGCGAGCTCTCGGCCGAGATGGAGGCCGCCAGCGCGCGGCTGGAGTTCGAGCGCGCCGCCGCGGTGCGCGACAGGATACGCGCGCTGACCCACGTGCAAGGCTCCGGCATCATCAACCCTGCGAGCCTGACGGACGCCGACATCATCGCCCTGTGGCAGATCGCCGGCCAGAGCTGCGTGCAGGTGTTCTTTATCCGCGGCGGCCGCAACAACGGCAATCGCGCGCATTTCCCGACCACGGTGAAGACCGACGAGCCTGGCGAGATCCTGTCCGCCTTCATCGCCCAGTTCTACGACGACAAGCCGCCGCCGGCGCTCATCCTGGCCAACCACGACCTGCCGGAAGGCGACCTGATCGCCGACGCGCTGAGCCTGAAGGCCAGCCGGCGGGTGGAGATCGCCGTGCCGAAACGCGGCGAGAAACGCCAGGTGGTGGAGCACGCGGAGACCAACGCGCGCGAGGCGCTGGAACGCCGGCTGGCCGAGTCGGCGGGGCAGGCGAAGCTGCTGGAAGGGGTGGCCGGCCTGTTCAGCCTGGCCGCCCCGCCCGAGCGCATCGAGACGTACGACAACAGTCACATCATGGGCACGTCCGCCTACGGCGTGATGGTAGTGGCCGGGCCGGAAG
This sequence comes from Rhodospirillales bacterium, assembly GCA_903643085.1. GTDB lineage: Bacteria > Pseudomonadota > Alphaproteobacteria > Acetobacterales > Acetobacteraceae > BOG-908. The sequence continues at coordinate 1,138 of CAHJWU010000170.1, read as the reverse complement.
GCTTCCGCAAGAACGCCTATCGCAAATACTCCATACGCAGCGCCATCACGCCGGGCGACGATTTCGGCATGATGCGCGAAGTGATGGAACGCCGCTTCGCCCGCGCGCAGAAGGAACGCGACGAGGGGGCGCCTGCGTCCGACTGGCCGGACATCGTGCTGATCGACGGCGGCGCCGGGCAGTATTCAGCCGCGCGCGCGGTGCTGGATGATCTTGGCGTGACGGATGTGACGCTGATCGCGATCGCCAAGGGGCCGGACCGTGATGCGGGGCGGGAGTGGTTCTTCACCGCCGACAAGCCGCCGTTCCAGCTGCCGCCGCGCGATCCGGTGTTGTATTATCTGCAGCGTTTGCGTGACGAGGCGCACCGGTTCGCGATCACCACGCATCGGGCCGGGCGGTCCAAGGCGCTGGTGACCAGCGAGCTGGACGAGGTGCCGGGGATCGGGACGGCGCGGAAGCGGGCGTTGTTGAACCATTTCGGGAGTGCGCGGGGGGTGAAGCAGGCGGGGTTGGAGGATTTGCAGGCGGCGCCTGGGATTAACAAGGAGACGGCTCGGCGGGTTTATGCATTTTTCCATACTCAGTAAGGCAAGGAAGGCCTTCTTTTTTGAAAAAAAGAAGCAAAAAACTTTTACTCCGCTGTCGCGGACACGTCACCTTGACGTGCAACAAAACAAAAAAGTCGATGTTGTTTCTGGAGCACGGAAGATATTGGACGAGAGTTTTTTGGTTTTCCTGAAAAAGAACGGCTTGCCGCGCCTGCCTTACAACAAAGCCAACCGCCGAAGCTCCCGCATCAACTCCTCTGGCAGCGCCTCGGCAGCTGCAAAACCCGCAACATCGTCCGAAGGGGCGTCGTCGGCGCGCAGGTAGCGCCACCCTTGGAACGGCTTGATGAACCGCCCGCGCACCGGGACAAGCAACGGGTTTAGCAGCAGGTCACACCCTTTGGAGCCGTCGTCGCGGGTGCCGGCTACGATGTCGAGCAGCGGTTGGCGGGCGAGGACCACGCGGTTGATCACCCAGTAGATCGAGCCGCCGTCCAGGATTTCCGGCGCGCGGCGGGGAAAGTTGCGGGTGGTGTGGCGCAGCGGCGCGCGGGCACCGGCTTGCCGGGCGCGCAACTCGGCCAGGC
>CAHJWU010000169.1 GCA_903643085.1 Rhodospirillales bacterium | reverse complement strand
CTGGTGGGAAGGAGAAGAAACGACGATATGGAAGAGTGCTGCCGTCGGAGGAGACGGATGTGCAGGCGATGTTGGACGCTGGAGCGGCGTTCTCGGCTTGGTGGTCCCCAACTGGTCCCCAATGAGCCTTTTCATCCTGCGTAGGCCGGGTTCTCGACGTGGTGTAGGACGAGGATGGCCTGCACGATCGGGGTGGCCCGGTGTGGGCTGCGGCGCAGCCTGGTAGGACTTTCCAGGTCTTGAGGGTGGCGTTGGCGCGTTCCCCGATAGCGCGGATCCGCGCGTGGGCGCGTGCCTGCGCGCGGCGGCACCCGGTCTGCACGCGGCCGGCGCGCTGCTTGTGGCGGAACTGCACATCGGGCCTGACGTGGCGGCGGCGTGCATCGCTTTTCTCGCCAGCCCTGATCGCCTGCTGCTTTACCTGGGTGGGTTCGATCCGGCCTATGCGACCTGCAGCCCTGGCTCGCTGCTGCTGGATGCGCTCGCCAGGAGATGCCTCGGCGAGGACAGGCGGGAAATCCATTTTCTGCGCGGCAGGGAGGCCTACAAATACGGCTGGGGCGCGGTGGACCGCCACAACGCCACGCGCAGCTTCGTGCCGGCGTGAGCGCGGTCGCCGCCTGGCTGGCCGGCGAGATATCACCCGAGGTGGCGCTCGGCCGCCTGCTGCTGGACGGCCTCACACCGGCCGAGATCATGCGGGCCGTCCCCCCCGGCTCCGCCCTCGCCAGACTGGCCGGCCGCCAGCAGGCCAACCTGCACGCCGTCGCCCGTATGCTCACACGGGCGCGGGTTCACCACGCCGGCGCACAGGATCCGCAGGCGATCGCGCGCATGTTCGATCGTGCCGTGGCCGAGGCGCCAGACGCGAGCGTCGCCGCCTACACCCTGAACGATTCGGACGTGGCCGCGCGTGCCACGGCGGAGATCGTGGACTGGCTCGTGGCAGGCGGCCTGGCGGTGGGGCCTGTTCTGGACCTGGGAAGCGGCACCGGCCGTGTCGCCGCCGCGCTGGCGCCGCATGTGGACCACGTGCTGGGCCTGGACGTCTCTGCGGGAATGGTCGCCGAAGCCAAGCGGCGCTACGGCACCAACCTGCGCCTGCGTTTCGAGGTGACAGGCGGCCAGGCGCCAGACCACCTGCCGGCGGGCAGTTTCGGCCTCGTTCTCGCCGTCGACAGCTTCCCCTACCTGATCCAGTCCGGCCTGGCGGACGCCCACATGGCGGTCAGCGCGCGGCTTCTGAAACCAGGCGGCGCGCTCGTCATACTCAACCTCGCCTATGACGGCTCGGAAACCGACTGTATCGACCGCTGGTCCGGCATGTTCGGCCTGTCTGTAGAACTACGCGGCGCCAGGCCATTTCTCCTGTGGGACGGACGTGCTTTCGTCATGCGCCGGGAATGGCCGGCTCAGCCCGCTCCTGAACGGCCCGGCCGGGCCGCGGGTTGACCGCTCCGAAGCAAGGCTTCTTACAGAAGCGCCGGTTGGTTCAGACCACGTGCGACAGAACGACTTCGTAACCCATCGCCACGCCGCCGGTCAGCGCGAGGCGTGCTCCGATCACGTGGCCAGAACGTTCCGGCATCAGCAGCATAACCGCGAAGCCCACCACGGTAGAGTATAACCCTATCTCGCCCATGTAGACGATCAGACTGGCTATCTCCTGGTGCACGCCACCCTCCATAAAAGCTCCAGAGTTTCAGACGCGACAGCAATGGAAATGTTTCTTGTCCGTAAACGGCTGAACCGTTTGTGAGGCGGGACAGACGCCCTGGAGGCGAGCAGTCAGAGCTTGATCCGGGACTGGTTGGCGAGGATCGTGTTCTGCTCCGGCTGCCTGACCCGACAGGCATCCGCGTCGCGCCGGTGTCGATGATGCCTAGAACGCCAGGGCGCTCGCCTGGACCACCAGCGGCAGCGCGCGCACTTCCGAAAGCACCGCCTCGCTCACGTCGCCATCCACGGACACCAGGCAGATCGCGTCGCCGCCCGCCGACGAGCGGCCGAGATGGAAGGTGGCGATGTTGATGCCGTGGCGCGCCAGCGTCTCGCCGAAGCGGCCGATGAAGCCGGGCCTGTCCAGGTTGGTGACGTACATCATCTGCGGCGCGAAATCGGCTTCCACCTTGATGTCCTTGATCTCGACCAGACGCGGCTTGTTGCCGGCGAACAGCGTGCCGGCCACCGCGCGCGAGCCGCGGTCGGTGGTCACGGTGATACGCACCAGCGTCTGGTACTCGCTCGGCCGGTCATGCGTCGTCTCGGAGATTTCGATGCCATGCTCGCGGGCGGCCACCGGTGCATTGACCATGTTCACGCCGGAGAGCACGGGGGTCAGCAGCCCGGCCAGCGCGGCGGCCGTCAGCGGCTTCTGGTTCAGGGCGGCCACGGCGCCTTCGTAGTCGATGGCGATCTTGCGTATCACGCCATCCTGCGCGTGCGTGAGCTGGCCGGCGAACGCACCCAGCCGCTGCACCAGCTCCATGTAGGGGCGCAGGCGCGGCGCATCCTCCGCGCTCACCGACGCGGTGTTGATCGCATTCGTCACCGCACCCGTAAGCAGGAAATCGCTTATCTGTTCCGCCACCTGCAGCGCCACGTTCTCCTGCGCCTCGTTGGTCGAGGCGCCGAGATGCGGCGTGCAGACCACGTTCTCCATACCGAACAACGGGCTGTCCTTGGCCGGTTCGGTCTCGAACACGTCGAGCGCCGCGCCGCCTACCTGGCCGGAAGTGATCGCGTCCGCCAGTGCCGCCTCATCGATCAGTCCACCGCGCGCGCAGTTGATGATTCGCACGCCTCGCCTGCATTTCGCCAACGCCTCGCGCGAGAGGATGTTGCGCGTGGCGTCCGTCATCGGCGTATGCAGCGTGATGAAGTCGGCTCGCGCGAGCAGCTCGTCCAGCTCCAGCTTCTCCACACCCATGTCCAGCGCACGTTTTTCGGAGAGGTAAGGGTCGAACGCCACCACGCGCATGTGCAGGCCCTGCGCACGATCCGCCACGATGCTGCCGATGTTGCCGGCGCCGATCAGGCCGAGCGTCTTGCCGGTCAACTCGGTGCCCATGAAGCGGTTTTTCTCCCACTTCCCGGCCTTGGTCGATGCGGTGGCCTCCGGGATCTGCCTGGCCAGCGCGAACATCATGGCGATCGCATGCTCGGCCGTGGTGATGGAATTGCCGTGCGGCGTGTTCATCACGATCACGCCGCGCGCGGTGGCCGATTTCAGGTCCACGTTGTCCACGCCGATGCCGGCGCGCCCGACCACCTTCAGCCTGGTCGCCACGTCCAGCAACTCCTTGGTCACCTTCGTGGCCGAGCGTATCGCCAGCCCGTCATACGCGCCGATGATCTCGCGCAATTCGGCCGGCGTCAGGCCGGGCCTCACGTCCACGTCTACGCCGCGATCACGGAAGATCGCGACAGCCTCGGGTGAGAGCTTGTCGGAGATGAGTACTTTCGGCATGGCGTTTTACTCCGCGGCCGATTGGAGGTGTTCGGATGCCACCTGGGCGGCCGCCCAGTCCAGCCACGGCGTCAACGCCTCGATGTCAGACGTCTCGACCGTGGCACCGCCCCAGATGCGCAGTCCCGCCGGCGCGTCACGATAGGCGCCAATGTCCAGCGCCACGCCCTCGCGCTCCAGCAGCGACGCGATCTTCTTCGCCGCCGCCGCCTGCGCCTCCTGGCCCAGCGCAGTGAACCAAGACGCGGTAATCGTCAGGCAGATGGACGTGCTCGAGCGGTTGGCCTCGTCTTCGGCCAGGAACGCCACCCAGTCGCTCTCGGCAACCCACCGGCTCAGCGCGGCAAGATTGGCGCGGCTGCGGGCGATCAACCCAGCCAGTCCGCCCACGCCCTCGGCCCAGCGCAGCCCGTCCAGCGCATCCTCCACGCACAGCAGGGAAGGCGTGTTTATCGTCTCGCCGGCGAAGATACCGTCGATCAGCCTGCCGCCTTTGGTCAGGCGAAATATCTTCGGCAGCGGCCAGGCCGGCTTGTAGCTCTCCAGCCGCATGACCGCGCGCGGCGAAAGCGCCAGCATGCCGTGCGCCGCCTCCCCGCCCAGCACCTTCTGCCAGGACCAGGTGACGACATCGAGCTTCGCGTAAGGCAGCTCCATGGCGAACGCCGCAGATGTCGCGTCGCAGATCACCAGTCCTTCGCGATCGTCCGGAATAAAATCGCCATCCGCCAGACACACGCCGCTGGTGGTGCCGTTCCAGCACAGCACCACGTCACGCGCGAAATCAATCTGCGCCAGGTCAGGCAACTTGCCGTATGGCGCGCTCAGCACACACGCGTCTATTTTCAACTGCTTGACGGCGTCCGTGGCCCAGCCTTCGGAGAAACTCTCGAACGACAGCACATCTGTGCCGCGCGCGCCGAGCAGGCTCCACATCGCCGCCTCGAACGCGCCGGTATCCGAACCCGGCATGATGCCGAGCTTCCAGTCCGCCGGAAGGCCGAGAACATTCCGCGACCGGGTGATCACCTCTGCCAACGCGGCCTTGGGCGCCTTCGCGCGGTGGCTGCGGCCGAGATGGGCGGCGCCCAACACGTCCAGCGACCAGCCGGGCCGCTTGGCGCAAGGTCCCGATGAAAACTGCGGATTGTGCGGACGCGTCTGTGGCTTCGTGGCGATTGCCATCGTGCAGCCCTCCCTTTCAGAAGAGAAGCGCCCCGGTGGGGGGGCGTGACCCAGAGACGGCTTAGCGCGTGTGGGTAGACAAGGCAAGAAGGCGCTCTTTTGCGACAGAAGAAGCAATCATTTTACTATTGCGTCCGCGCAACAGCTGTGTCCCATCACGCCAGCAAGCGCATCGGCAAAGCGAGGCATAGCCGCCGTGCAGGCGCGGTGGCGAAAGTCATGTCATTTCGGAAGAAGAGGGTCTCTTACTTCTCCCAAATTTCCGCCAGCAAAGCTTCCGTAGCCGGATGCCACTCCGCGCCGGCCCGCGCCTCCACCCAATCGCGCGCGAGCTGCGCCATGAACCCATCCTGCGCCGGCGCGGCCGACACAAGCTCACGCGCGATCATCGTGCCGGCCTGCGAGTCACGCGCCATTACCGCCGCAAGCACACCCGGGTCGACCGCCAGGCCAGGCGCGCACGTGCGCAGCGCGGCCGCGGGATCGGCGGCCAGCGTCTCGAACCACAGCACATCGAACGCGGCGCCGCAGAACGCCAGCTTGTCCAGCGCATCGATCGCCTGGCGCAGGATGCTGGCCACGATTTCCGGTGGCTCCAGGAAGCTGCGGTGGCGCGACAGCGCCCAGGCGGTCACGCCGCGCAGCATGAACACCACCCGGCAGCCGGGTGCCGCCTCGGTCAGCAGCAGCGGCCGGGCGTTGCACTGGCTGCGCAGCTTGATGATCACGCCGCCGCCCAGCGTGTGGCCGAGTTGCGCCAGGCAGGCGCGCGCGAGACCTTCGCGCGTTCCTGGCGGCAGCAGGCGAAACGCGTCACGCGGCGCGCGGGCCAGTTGGGCCAGCATGTCAGGCTCGGACGCGCAGGCCAGCCCTGCCGCCGCAAGCAAGCGCACGAGCAGGGTGGACCCTGTGCGGCCAGGCGAGAACACCAGCACGGGCGGTGCGTTGGGCGGCGCGATCACCGCCTCCATCTGCTCGAAAGGCACCGAGAGAGCGCCGGTGGCGGTCTCCAATTGGTCGTTGAACATGAAGGCGGCTGCCAGCAGCTTGGCGAGTCCGGCATTGTCATGCGTGGTGAACAGCGCGCGTTCCCGCGCTAGGTCCGCACAATAGGGCAGCGTGCCTGCGGGCAGGCTCGCCTGCGTCCAGGGGTCGGCCAGGCTGAGCGAGAGGTCGTCCGGCGCCACCACGTCGTGCTGCGCCTCCCGGCGTCCGCATATCGTATAGCTGTTGACGCATCGCTGACCCATGCTGCGCTTTACCGTCATATGATGCAGGCGCACCAGACGGAGGATAAAGAGCAAGTGGTTCTTTTCAGGAAAGAACCGCTCGGCCGCTGCCTCCCACTTGCGTCAACACCCACAAAGTAGCCTGCCCGGCCGGCACCACGCTGCTGTACAGGCCGGGCGCCACAGGGGGCGACCAGGCGCCGACGGATGTGAGCCTGATGTTCACGCTGGGCCTCGTCTTCCTGGACGCGTCCCGCAGCTCTTTGCCGAGAATCGTTGCTGGTAACGGAAGCAAAGCCTTCTTTTATAAAAAAAGCGAAAAGCTTTGGTCTCTGTCGGCGCGTGCTGACAAGGCCGCCGACAAAACGCAAATCTTTGCTTCTTTTCAAAGAAATCAACGCCCTGCTTGCTTAGCCCACGTGCAACGATCCAGTAGCGTAAAGCACCGCACTCCCGCGCAGCAGCACGCGGTCGCCCGCCAGGGTGCACACCATCTTGCCCCCACGTGCACTCGCCTGCCGGCAGACCAGCGTGTCGCGCCCGAGCTTCGGCGCCCAGTAAGGCATGACCTGCGTGTGCAACGATCCGGTGACCGGATCTTCCTCGATACCGTAAGACGGCGCGAAATAGCGGCTGGTGATGTCCGCCCCATCCTCGCCGCCCGCGGCCGTCACGATCAGCGCGCCGCCGGGCAGCGCGCGTATCGCGGCCGGATCGGGGCGAAGCGCCGCCACATGCGCAGCACTCGGCAGCACAGCCACCAGATCGACTGACTGAAACAGCTCCAGCGGCTGCACGCCAAGGGCGCGCGCCACGCCCGGCGCCTGCGTCGGCGCAAAGCCATGCGCCGGGAAATCCAGCTCCACCTGCGCGCCTGACACAATGGCGGTCAGCACGCCCGAGCGGGTGTGGAAGCGCAACGGCCCGGCCTGGCCCATCCGGCCCAGGATGAAGGACGTGGCCAGCGTCGCGTGGCCGCAAAGGTCCACCTCCACGGTCGGCGTGAACCAGCGCAGCCGGTAGCCGTCCGCTTCCGCAACGGCAAACGCGGTCTCGCTGAGGTTGTTCTCGGCGGCGATCTGCCGCATCAACGATTCCGCAAGCGGCGCGTCCGGCAGCACGACCGCCGCAGGGTTGCCGGTGAACAACGTGTCGGTAAAAGCATCGACGATCCAGTAGGAAAGGTCCATGTGGGCAAGTTCCTCATGCTCGACGGCGTTGTTGTATGATCCGGCGAGGCGAGTGGGCTGGCGTGCGGTTTTGAGCACCGGCGCGTTATGCGCGTAGCGCGCCGCCGCATGACATGTAAGCAAGCATGGGGCTCTGCCCCAGACCCCGCTGGGGCCTTGAGGCCCCAGACCCCCATCTATCAGGCAGGTAATAGATAGT
>CAHJWU010000168.1 GCA_903643085.1 Rhodospirillales bacterium | reverse complement strand
TCATAGGACGCGTCATCCAGCCATTCATGCGGGCCGCCGCCATAGGCGAGGTTGCCCCGCAGGGTCTGGCGGCCATACAGGCCGTTGCCGTCCACGCCGCCTACCGTCATCGGCGGCAGCGCCTCCGTCACGATCATCTCCGCGCGCGCGGAGGCCAGCGGCAAATGATGGCCGAGCTGCGCGCACAGCGCCGCGCTGTGCGGACCGGCGGCGATCACCAGCGCGTCGCAGCCGAAGCGGCGGCCGTTGACGTGCAGCTCCCGCACCTGGCCGCCTGCGGTGGTGAAGCCGTCCACGCTGGCGTGCTGGTGGATCTGGCCGCCATGGTCCTGCAATGCCCAGGCGTAGGCCTGCACCGTGCGCTGCGGGTTGGCGTGGCCGCCGAAATGGAAGTATTGCGCGGACAGCGCGTTGTCGCCCGCCAGCGGGACCAGCTCGCGCAGTTGCCGGTTGTCGAGCTCCTCGGACGGGTAGCCCATCGCCGCGCACACCGAAGCCATATGGCGGTAGCGGGCTTCCTCGCCGGCGTTGAGGTTCACGATGATCCGCTCGCGGCGGTATTCGGTGGGGTAGCCGAGCAGTTCGTCCATCTGCGGCCACAGGCGCTGCTCCTCGTGGAACAGCGGGCTTTGGTAATGCGTGGCACCGCCGCCGTTGCGCCCCGAAGCCTCCCAGCCGACGATGAAGCGCTCGAACACGCTGACCGAATGGCCGGCGCGCGCCAGCCACCAGGCGGCAGACAGCCCGGTGACGCCGCCGCCTATGACGGCCACCTGCGCGCCCGCTCCCTTCGTATTCATCATGCGTGCATGTTCCCACCGCTGCCGGCCGCCAGGAAGGCGGCTTCGGCCTCGGTGCCGATGATGTCGTATGGCACCCATTGGGCGCGTATGCCGAACCACACGTCCCATTGCGTGCGCATGTCCACGGACTCGGCGGCGTCCGCCAGCACCGATAGCGGCAACGGGCGGACGGGCGCGCGGTAGCTGGCGAGCGGGATGGCGGCGGGCGATCGGTCCGAGGCGACAGCCAGCATCAGCGCGATCTGCTCGCGGCAGCGGCGGCCCTGGCAATGGCCCATGCCGGCGCGGGTGAGGCGCTTGATCTGGTCCGGGTTGAAGGGGCCGTCCTGCAGCAGGGTGCCAGCATTGCGGGCGGTCTGGCAGTCCGAGGCCCAGCCAAGATAGCGCGGCGGCTGTATGCCCAGCAATTCCGCGCGACTGACTTCCTCGCAGAGGCAGGCGGGGGTGGCGGCGTCGCCGGCGGTCAACAGCGCGCGCATCCAAGCGAGGCGGTAGGCGGTGGCCGTGTGCTGGCCGGGCGCGGACTCCGTTGGCGAGGCGGGCACCCACCCGACAGGCGCCCCCTCCGCAGCGGACATGGTGTGCGTGGAAGGGGCAGTGTGCGGGTGGGACGCAGCCGGTGTGGCAGACGGAGACAGGAGTTGCAGCCACGTAGCGGCGGCTCGGGCAGCCCCGACTCCGCTCGCGTCCCCATGCTTGCCAAGACCCGCGCAATCGCCCGCACAAAAGACGCCGGGCAGCGAGGTGGCACCGTCTGCGCCGGTGAGCGGCACATGGCCGCCCAGATCGCCGCGATAGGCCAGGCGGCAGCCGAGCACGCTTGCGAGCTCGATGGCGGGGACGGCGCCGATGGCGAGGCAGATGGTGTCGCAATCCAGTCGTTCGGGTGCCGCGGCGCCGGCGCGCTGCATGATGGCGGTAGCCACGCCCATGGCACCCGGCTCGGCGCGCAAGATGGTGGTCCCGGTCAGGACAGCAACGCCGCGCGCGGCGAGCGGGGCCGTGTCCGCCTGCGCGTCAGGCAGCACCTCCACCAGCGCCACCACTTCCAGCCCGCGGTCCAGCGCGGCAAGCGCAATGGAGACGGCCAGCTCGCCCGAGCCGAGTATGACGAGGCGCGTGCCGTTGAAGGCGTCGTAGCGGGTGAGCAGGCTGTGCAGTCCTTGCGCGCCCATCACGCCGGGCAGGTCGATGCCGGGGAAACCCAGCACCAGGTCCCGCGCTCCGGTGGCCAGGATCAGCGCGCCGAAGCCGCACATCCAGGAGCGCTTGCCGTCGGTCAGCCCGACCACGCGATGGGGCAGCGCCTGCAAGGCCGGGCCGCGGGCGTAGGCGCCCCAGGCGGTGATGCCCAGGCGCACATCGACGCCGGCATCGTACGCAACCTCCAGCGCCGGCGTGGCGGCCACCAGGCGCTCCACCATGCGGGCTTCTTCCTGCACCGCGGCATTCATGTGCTGGCCGTAGAACAGCGGCACGTCGATGCCCATGAGCGAAAGCGGCACGGGGTTCTCGTCGACCAGCACCACGCGCAGGCCCAGCCGCGCGGCTTCGGTGGCCGCTGCCAGCCCGGCCGGTCCGGCGCCGATCACCAGCAGCTCCGCGTGTTCCTCGGGGGCGGCGAACTTGCCGTCGATCGCCCAGGGGTCCACCGGCGCCGGCGGGATCATCACATCCACCTAGATCGCCTCCAGCGCCTGGCGGAGATCGTCGATCAGGTCGTCCACATGTTCCACGCCGACGGAGATGCGCAGCGAGTCCTCGTCGATGCCCACCTCCAGCCGGCGCGCGGCCGGCACGTTGAAATGCGTGGTGGTGGCGGGGTGGCAGATCAGCGTTTCCGTCCCGCCCAGGCTGACGGCCATGTGTATCACCCGCAGGCGGTCCAGCATGCGGAACGCGGCCGCCTCGCCGCCCCGTATCTTGAAGGTAAAGGTGGAGCCGGCACCCTGGCATTGCCGGGCGGACACAATGTGGGCGCGGCTGCCGGGTTGCGTGAAGCCGATGTAGTTCACCGCCGAGACGGCAGGGTGGTTGAGCAGGAATTCGGCGATCGCGCGCGCGTTCTGCCCGGCGCGCTCGGTGCGCAGATGCATCGTCTCCAGCGAGCGCAGCACCATCCAGCTCGTATGCGCATCGAGCTGGCTGCCCAGCAGCGTGCGCAGCTGCTTCAGCGTGTGTATGGGGCCGGCCGCGCCACTGACGCCGCCGGCGAGAAGATCGCTGTGCCCACCAGCGTATTTCGTCAGCGACGTCATGCACAGATCGGCGCCGTGGGCCAGCGGGTTCTGCTGAAACGGGCCGAGGAAGGTGTTGTCGACGACGACGAACGGGCGGTGCCCCTGGCGCGCGCCGATCTCGTCGGCGACGGACGCGATCAGTGCCACGTCGGCAATGCCGCTCGTGGGGTTTGCCGGTGTTTCCACCATCACCAGGCCCACGCGACCATGCGCCATCGCGGCGTGGGCGGCTTCGCGTATCGCGCCGGCATCGAGCGCGTCCGTGATGCCGAACGGGGTGATGCCGAACTTGCTGAGATGCGTGTAGAGCAGGCCGTCCGTGCCGCCATATACCGGCCTGGTGTGCAGAATTGCGTCGCCCGGCAGCAGGAACGCCTGGGTGATCGCGTTGATCGCCGCCATGCCGCAGTTGAACACGGCCGCGTCCTCGGCGCCGTCCAGCATCGCCAGGCGGGTCTGCAGCATGGACGCGTTCGGGTGGTCCAGACGCGAATAGATGTAGGTGGGCGCGGCAGGTTTGCCCTCCGCCGGCGCGCTGACAAAATACGCGGCGTGGATGTCCTTCGCATGCTGCGCGCTGCGGTAGCTGAACGTGGAGGTGGCAAACAACGGCGGCTTCACCGAACCATGGTGGTCCGCCGCGTCATAGCCGGCGGCCACCGTCAGCGTGTTGCGGTGCAGCCCGGTCTGGTCCGCCATCTCAGCCCATCCGCTCCAGCGCGCCACACGCCTCGCGCTCGTACCAGTCAACGAAGCGCATCACCAGCGATTCGGCTTCCTCACAGTATGGGCCCGGCACATAGCCCGCGGAGTTCACACCCTTCTGGTTGTTCTCCACCAGCTCGATGTCCTGCAGGTTCGTCGTCAGCCACAGCGCGACGAGGCTTTCGACGTGGTAGTCCTCGCCTTCCACCGCGTCCTTGTGCACGAACCACTTGGCGGTGACGATCGTCTCCTGCGGCCCGCTCGGCTCTGCGGTGAACAGGAACACGTGGTCGGCCACCGCATGGCAGAACGCGTTCGGCTCGCAGGCCCAGCGCACGGAGCCGACGTCACCCGCCTCATGCTCCACCATCAGCCGGCGCACGGCGTGCTTGCCGTCCATGGTCAGGGAGACCACGCCCTCGTTGAGCGGAAAGCGTATCGCCTGCCACCAGTCGCCCATGGTGGGGCCGACGGCCAGGCCGGCCTGCGCCATGCGGGCGTTGAAGCGGTCCGTGTGGCCCGCCTCGTCCGCGGCGAAATGCGCCCGCACCTCGGCCGGGAAAGCCAGCGCCAGGTCAGGATGCCTCGCGGCGCAATGATAGCACTCGCGCGCGTTCTCCATCACCAGCTTCCAGTTGCCGCGCTCCACGAACACATGCTCATGCGCCAGCTTGGCGTTCGCCAGATCATGCGGGGCGAGCAGCGGCGCCAGGCCGGCGGCAAACACGTCGAACGGCGGTGCGTTCTCGGCCAGACACACGTAGATGGCGCCGGCCACGCGGCCGACATGGACCGGCCGCAGAGGATGCGCGTCGGGATCGAACGCCGCCTGCATGCGCCGCGCCTTGAGCAGCCTGCCCGTCAGGTCATACGTCCACTGGTGATACGGACACACCAGAACCTGGCGCTGGCTGCGGCCAGGCGGGCACACCATGGCGCCGCGGTGGCGGCACGAATTGTGGAAGCCGCGTATCTCGCCCGCGCGGTCCCGCAGCACCACGATCGGCGAGGTGCCGACAGTGAGCGCCATCGCCGCACCCGGCTGCGGCAGCTCGGCTTCCAGGCCCACGAGCACCCACTGGCGCCAGAAGATGGCGCGCATGTCGAAGTCGAACGCCTCGGCATCCGAATACAGCGCCTGCGGCAGCGCGTGGCCGGCCCGGCGGGCTTGCAGCAGCTGGCGGACGCGGCTGTAATCTTGCATTCCGGCACGATGCCATGGGCTGGGCTCTGGCGGATAATGCCTTATCTGCATCGGGGTATCAGAGAGGAAGCAAAGCCTTCTTTTTTGAAAAATAAGCAAAAAACTTTTGCTCCCTGTCGGCGCGTGTTTCAGCAGCCGCCGACAGGGAGCAAAAATTTTTTGGTCCTTTTTTTCAAAAAAGGACTGCTTGCTTCCTTCCCGCCTACGTATGTTCCCCGCCCATGGTCACCTTCGACAGGCGCTGGCTGCCGCTGAACGCCCTGCGCGCCTTCGACGCCGTCGGCCGCAACCTCAGCTTCACCGCCGCCGCCGCTAGCCTGGGCGTCTCGCAGAGTGCCATCAGCCGGCACGTCATCGGCCTGGAAGCCTTGCTCGGCCTGCCCTTGTTCGAGCGTCGCCCGCAGTCGCTGGCACTTACCAAGGCCGGCACCGCGCTGCTGCCCATCGTGCGCGGCGCCTTCGACCGTATCGAGCAGGCGCTGAACGACGTGGTGCGCGACGGCGGCGGCGTGCGCACGCTGCGCCTGCAACTGCCGCCTTCCTTCGCGCAGAAATTGGCCCTGCCCATATTGCAGGGCTTCCGCCGCGAATTCCCGGACATCTTCGTCGATTTCTCCAGCCTGGGCTGGACGGGCGCGCCGCGCATGGAGACGGACGCCGCGGTGATCTACGACCGCCGCCAGACCGGTGTCGCCGTCTCAGACCTGCTGTGGATGTCACGCGTGACGCCGGCCTGCAGCCCGGGCCTGGCCGCCTCCCAGGCCGGCAAATCCCTGGCGCGGTTCGTGGCGGACAACGAGCTGCTGCACGTGAAGCTGGAAGGCGAGCCGCCCGGGCTGATCTGGGACGCGTTCTCGCGGCATTTCAGCCTGGGCGCGCGCACCAGCCGCGGCCTGGCGTTCGACACCGCGGCGCTGGCCGCGCAGTACGCCGCCGGCGGCGAAGGCGTGATGCTGCTGGACGTGGACCTGTTCGCCCGCGACATCGCGGACGGCGTGCTGGTGACTCCCTTCGCCGAGACCTTCGAGGACGGGTATGGATACTTCCTGAGCCTGGCGGCGGAGGACCTCGCTGATCCGGTGATCTCCGTGTTCCGGTCCTGGATGATCCGGAATTTCACGCGCGGGGAACGGTGAGAGGCGGAACGCCTGGATCTTGAAGAAAGCGAGAGGTTTTACTTCCCGCCGCGGACCCGGCGCTGGCGAAAGTTTGCAAGGCGTTGCTGCCCGGCGGCTTCGTGCAGGTTGCGGCCGAGGCGTTTGGACGGGTGATGGCGCTCAAGCGCGGCGGTGCTCACGGGCTGTTCGGCCTTGCAGAACCACCAGCCCGCGCTACGAGCGAGACATCGCAAGCAAGCGATCCCTCTGTCGAAACAACCGAATTTTTGCCCTCGCGCATCTACGGCGTCCGGGCGCTTCCGAAAGCGGCGAGGCGGCTGCGCCCTGCGCAAGGATTAAAAGTTTTTTGCTTCTTTTTAAAAAAAAAAGGCCTGACCTGCAGCAAGTTCAAGCCGGTCTGGCAACGTGCCGCGCAAGATGCCCCCGGCCTCAGGCTTTCTCAAAAGCCGCGGAAATCGTCAACGTCACATCGTCACTCACCAACGGCACATATTTCGTCACGCCGAAATCGCTACGCTTCAGCGTGCCGCTCAACTGGAACCCGACCGTCTCCTTGCTGTCCAGCATGTTCACGCCAGCGCCGACGAACGTCGCATGCAGCGTCAGCATCTTGGCCACACCATGCAGGGTCAGCGTGCCCGCCACGTCGGCCGTGGTGGCGCCGGTGGGCGTTACCGTCTGCGAACGGAAGACCATCGTGGGGTAACGCGCGGCATCCAGCCAGTCGGCCGATTTCAGCTCGCCGTCCAGCTTCGGGCTGGTGGTGGCAACCGAGGCCACAGGCACGGAGATGTTGACCGACATGGCGGACGGCTTCTTCGGCACCACCGAGAGGCTGCCGCTGGCGGCGGAGAAATTGCCGTAATACTGCGTGAAGCCCATATGCAGCGCGCTGAACAGCACCTGCGTGTGGGCCGGATCGACGGCATACGTGCCGGGCTTCACGCGCGACGGGTCGTGCAGGATGGGCGGGGCGGCGGCGGCCAGTATCTGCGCGCAGGCCGGCAGGAGCAGGGCGGCGGCGCTGAGCGCCGGCAGCACGAGGTGTCGCGTCATGGGCAACCTTTCGTTTTGTCCGGGCACGTAAGCGGGGACTTTGCCAAGCTAAGACGCCGCGCAGTACAATGCCAGCCATGGATGCCGCCTCCCCCCTGGCGCCGCCGACGATGACCGAGCTGGGCCGCGCCGCCCGCGCGGCCGCCCGCCT
>CAHJWU010000167.1 GCA_903643085.1 Rhodospirillales bacterium | reverse complement strand
GATCTGATTTACGGCGGAGCAGGTGTTGACTCGATCGATGCGTCCGGCGCGGTGGGTTCGGAGACAATCTATGGAGGGTCTGATTCGACAGCTGGCGGCGGCACAGGCGTCCGTGGCGCGCCACCCCGCAACGCTGCTGGAAGGCAAGCGCCACGGCTTCGTCCTGCACTACCGCGCCAACCCCGCCGCCGGCCCTGCCCTACTCGCAGATCTGCAAACGCTTCTTCTGGAGCAGCCCGGCTTCGAGATCATGGCCGCAAAGATGGCCTGGGAAGTCCGCCCCGTGGGCGTCAGCAAGGCGACCGCGGTCCACGCGATCATGCGCCACCCGCCGTTCGCCGGCCGCATTCCCGTCTTCGTGGGCGACGACGTCACCGACGAGGAGGGCATGGACGCGGCACGGGTGCTCGGCGGGGTGGGATTGCGGCTACCGGAACACTTCCGGACGCCTGCCGACGTGCGGCGCTGGGTCGCAGGCCTGGCCAAGTGAAGCGCACTTGCCCGGCCGCGCCGCTACTTCTCCACGAACGCCTTTTCGATCACGTATTCGCCCTGCCGCGTGTTCGTTCCCTCAACCCAGCCGCCCTGCTCAAACCAGGCACCGAAATCGGCCAGCAACCCAGGGCTGCCGCACAGCATCACCCGGTCCTGCGCCCGGTCCACCGGCGCCAGCCCGAGATCGGCCGCCAGCTTGCCGGAGAACATCAGGTCGGTCACCCGCCCCTGGTTGCGGAACGCCTCGCGCGTCACCGTGGGGTGGTAAACCAGCTTCTCCGCGGTGAACTCCCCAAGCAGCTCATGCGCCCGCAGCTCGTGATCGATCTCCCTCTCATAGGCCAGTTCGCCCACCGTGCGCACGCCATGCACCAGAATTACGCGCGCGAACGGCTCGTAGGTCTCCGGGTCCTTGATCAGGCTCATGAAGGGCGCCAGCCCCGTCCCGGTGCCGAGCAGATACAGGTTCCGCCCGGGCAGCAGGCTCTCGGCCAGCAGCGTGCCCACGGGTTTGCGGCCGATCAGCACGGTGTCGCCGGGTACGATGTGCTGCAGCCGGGAGGTCAGCGGCCCGTCGGCCACCTTTATGCTGAGAAACTGCAGCTCCTCCTCCCAGCTGGCGCTGACCATGCTGTAGGCGCGCAGCAGCGGCCGGCCGTCAACGGGCAGGCCGATCATGGAGAACTGCCCGCTCTTGAAGCGGAACGTGGGGTCCCGCGTGCAGGTGAAGCTGAACAGGGTGTCGGTCCAGTGATGGACGGACAGGACTTTTTCTTCGAAGAAGGCGCTCATGGCCGGGGGTTCTTGCGCAGTGCGGGGGTGATGGCAAGGTGGCCTCAGGAAGGAAGAAACCAGTCCCTTTTTCGGAAAGAGGGCCAGAAAACCTCCACTTCCCGCCTGCACCACCGCGCACAGGATTCCGCAATCCCGCCCCGCACAGAACCGGACAAGGCCCCAATGCAGCGGAGGAACCAAAAGTTTTTGGCTTCTTTTTTCAAAAGAGAAGGCCTTTCTTGCTCCATGAACCGCCGCCTCCTCCCCCTCCTCCTCCTGGCCACCCCCGCTCAAGCCGCTGCCCCGAACCCCGCCCAATTGCCGCCAGCCCTGCCCGTTCCGCAGGACAAGTCCTATCCCGGCCAGATCGAGCTGTCGGTCGACGCCACAAACGTCGCGCAGCACATCGTGCAGGTCGCCGAGACCATCCCTGTCCCGCCGGACGGCCAGCTGACCCTGCTGTATCCGAAATGGCTGCCGGGCAATCACGGCCCCACGGGTCCGCTGCCGTCGTTGGCCGGACTGGTCGTAACGGCGGACGGCAAGCCTGCGCCGTGGCGGCGCGACGGCGTGGACATGGGCGCCTTCCACGTCGGAGTGCCGCAGGGCGCGCATGCCGTGCAGGTCCGCTTCCAGTTCCTCTCGCCGCTGGACAACAAGGACGCCCGCGTGGTGATGACGGCCAACATGGTCGAGTTGGAGTGGCGCCCGGAGGTGCTGTTCCCCGCCGGCTATTTCCAGCGCGACATCGCCGTGCACGCCACGGTCCGCCTGCCTGCCGGTTTCCAGTACGCCACCGCGCTGACCACGGACACGCAGTCAGGCAGCGCGGTCGTCTTCAAGACGGTGCCGCTGGAGACGCTGCTCGACTCACCCGTGCTGGCCGGCCGTTATTTCAGCCGCATAGACCTGGCGCCGGGTGCCGCCGTGCCGGTGCACATGGACGTGGTGGCAGACCGCCCGCAGGACCTGGTAGTGAAACCCGATGACCTGCAGGCGCATCGCAACCTGGTGCAGCAGGCCACCCGCGCTTTCGGCAGCCATCATTACGACCACTACGACTTCCTGTTCTCCGTCAGCGCAGAGATGGGCGGCATCGGCCTGGAGCACCAGCGAAGCTGCGAGGTCGGCGGCGGCGAGGATTACTTCACCGCGCCAGCCAAATCGGCCCCTGGCCGGGACCTGCTGCCGCACGAATACACGCATTCCTGGAACGGCAAATACCGCCGTCCGGCCGGCCTCTGGTCGCCCGACGACCACACGATCCCAGAGCAGACCGACCTGATCTGGATGTACGAAGGCCAGACCACCTACTGGGGCAAGGTGCTGGCGGCGCGCTCAGGCATCCTCGATGCCGCCCAGGCGCGCGACCAGCTCGCTCTCGACGCCGCGGAGGATGACGCCGCCACACCAGGCCGCGCCTGGCGCAGCCTCCAGGACACGACCGACGACCCGATCATCTCCTGGCACAAACCGTCCAACTGGCGCAGCTGGTCGCGCTTCGGCGACTACTACCCGGAAGGCGCCCTGGTCTGGCTGGATGCCGACACGCTCATACGCGAACGATCCGCCAACCGCAAATCGCTCGACGACTTCGCCCGCCTGTTCTTCGGCGTGGATGACGGTGACTGGACGACACACACCTACACCTTCGACGACGTGGTCCACGCCCTTAACCAGGTCCAGCCCTACGACTGGGCAAGCTTCCTGCGTTCCCGGCTCGACGGACACGGCCCAGGCGCGCCGCTGGACGGCATCACCCGCGGCGGGTGGAAGCTGGCCTACACGGACACGCCGTCCACCATGCAGAAAGCCGCCGACGCGAGCAGGAAGGTCATTGACCTGACCTTCTCGCTCGGCCTGTCGCTGGGCTCCGACGGCACGATCCGCTCGGTCCTGTGGGGCGGACCGGCGTTTCGCGCCGGCCTGGCGCCAGGCAACAGGCTGGAAGCGGTGGACGGCCTGGCACTCGACGGCCCCGACACCCTGACGGACGCTGTCACCGCCTCGCGCGGCGGCACGGCGCCGCTCGGGCTGCTGGTGCGCGACGGGGCACGCTTCCGGACGGTCGAGATCAGCTACCATGGAGGTTTGCGTTATCCGCATCTGGAACGGCTTGCGGGAACGCCGGACCGGCTTGGCGACATCCTCGCGGCAAGCAAGTAGCGATGCCTTACTCTTTGGAGTAAAGAAGGCCTCACTTTCCCAAACAGCCCAGCAACGCCCCGATTATCCTCCCCGCACTGGCCTCCCAGGTGAACAGACCAGCCCGCGCCAAACAGGCCAGCCGCAACCCCGCCCGGTCCCGCCGCGCCAGCAGCTCCGCAAGCGCGCGCCGCATGTCGCCAGCAGACAGCGGATCGAAATACGTGCAGCACTCCCCGCCCACTTCGGGAATGCTGCTGCTCCAGGACGCGGCGCACGGCGTGCCGGCGGAGAGGCTTTCCAGCACGGGCAGACCAAATCCCTCGAACAGCGACGGATAAAGCGTTGCCTCGGCGCCCGCCAGCAGGCGATATTTGGTGAAGTCGTCGACGAAGCCGGTGAACAGGATGCGGCCGGCGGCGCGAGCGGGTTCGAGGCTTGCGGGCAGTGCGTGCTGTTCTTCCAGCCATCCCATCTTGCCGGTGAAAACGAAGCGGTGGCTGTCAAGCAGCGCGGGGTGGGCGGCGAGCATCCTGAAGACCAGCATGACGTTCTTGCGCGGCTCGCGCGTCCCGAGGATCAGGACGTAGGCTTCGGTGCCGGCAGGGCCGCGCTGGTTGGCGGCCTCCATGGCGAAGCCCTCCGGCCAGGTCACGCCGTTATGCGCCACCACCAGGCGCCCCGGATCGACGCCGAGATAGGCCACGAGGTCGTCGGCGGAGGCTTGCGAGACGGCGGCGACCACGTCGTCGGACGCGATGTCGGCCATCATCGCTTCCATGTGGTGGTCCACGTTTCCCTTTATGTGGAAGTAGGGCAGCACGAGGGTCGAGAGGTCATGGAACACGCTGCATTCCACGCTGAAGGCGCGCCGGATGGGTTTGACGGAGGGAAACACGCCAAGCGTCGGCCCTGCGCCCGGTTGCAATATCGGCAAGGTCGCGATCCGGGCGTGGCCGGTCTCTTGCGCGCGCAGCAGGAACAGGCCACTTCGCCGGCGCAGCGCGTCGGCCACCACCGCCTGGCTGATGACCGCCTCGCCCAGAAAGAAGTGCAGCCGGGCCGGCAGGTGGGCCAGCATGGCGCCGGCCAGGCCGGCCGCCACGATCGGGATGCCGGTCCATTGCTCTTCCAGCAAGGGCGAGACGTCGAAGTAGACTTGCGCGTCCGCCGCCTCCAGCCGGGCGGCGGCGTCGACCAGCGTGGTTGCCATCACGCGGGCGCTTTACTGCGGCGGCGGGCAGGTCTGTGTGCGGGCGCCGGATCGGGCGGCGTGAGTGCCTGTTGTGCGGCGGTCAGGCGCAGAAGTTCGGGCAGCCGCCGCGGCGACGGGAGGCGCGCCTGGAAGATCAGCGAACCGCAGCGTGTCTCCGCCTCCACGCGTAGCGCCTCGTCCGCCGCGAAATGCGGCGTCCCGCCATCTGTGGCGCCGATCGTCAGGGTGGCGATGCCGTTTGCAGCCAGACGTCCGCAGGTCCACCAATGCTCCGGATCGTTGCCGTCCACCCAGGCGACGCGGGACAGGCGGCGCAACGAAGCGGCTCCCTCCCGCGAGCGGACGCGGGCAAGGAACGTGCGGCGCAGGATCGTGTGTCCGGAGCCGGACGCATCCTGCATCCGGCCGATCGCGTCGCGTATGATGCCGGTCTGGCCGATATAGTTGAACGGCAGCAGGATGATGCGCAGCGGGGCTGCGTCGGGCGTGATCAGGCTGGCGAACCGGGCCAGCAACGCGGGCAGGATGCTGCCGGGATGATCCATGTTCCAGGGCACCAGCACGCCAGGCGTGCCGTCCGCCGGACAGGCTTCGGGGCCGCGTATGTGCCCGGCGGCCCAGGAATCCGATTGGAAACCGTCGAGACATACGGCCTCCAGCCCCGCCTGTCCGGGCCCGCCTGGCGGCAGGACGGCGGTGACCAAGCTGTCGGGCAGATCCAGGACCGGCAGCCCCGCGCCGCCACTTCTGGCAGGCGAGACGGCGTGCGGTGTCAGCCGGTAGGCACGCTGCATGGCCGCCGGCAGGACCAGGCCGCTGGCAAACGGGTGATGGCTGGCGGTCAGCAGCGGCGCGCCCTGGCATTCCGCCAGGACGGCGGCGTTGCGCACGCCCTTCAGCACGCGTGCGGACCGCACGCCGCCGAAACGCAGATGCACGACGTCGCCGCCGCCGCCACCGACCCGGTCAAGGGCCAGCTTGAGGCTGGAAGCGCCCGCGAACATCTCGGGGAATGGGGCAAACAACAGCCGGTCGCCGGCGCCGGCTGCGGCCGCCGAAGCTGCGAAGGCAAGCATCTGCGATTCACCGCCGAGCAGCACTTGCGGCAGCACCAGGTTGCAAGCAGGTTGCAGCGCCGCCGCGTGACGCCGCAACGGACCCGGGCAGCTCAGTATCACGCCAGGCGCATCCGCCCAATCGCCCAGCATCTCCAATCGGCAGTCTTCCCTCAAGCGCATGCCAGTATGCGCGTGGCGCGAATGTGCGCTAGGGAGCGCCAGCCGAAGCTAGTCAAGGCTGGCGATCCTTTTTCGGAAGAACCAAACTCCTACTTGCCGCATCTGCACCAGCCGGGCGCATTCGCATAGACCGGAGACGCGACCACGGCGAGAAAGCAAAAGTTTTTTGCTTCTTTTTTCAAAAAGAAGGCCTCTTTTCCTTCAGGATGTTCATCGGCGGAGTCTCTAAGCTGATCCAAGGCAAGATCGACTCACTCACCCCGGGCGGCGTGTTCCTGGGCTGGGTGCGCGACACCGAACTACCGGACGCCTGCCACGTGCAGGTGACGTATGCAGGCGAGAAAGTGGCGGAGGGCATGGCAAGCCTGTTCCGGCGTGACATGCTGCAGAGTGGCCAGGGCCACGGCCATCATGGTTTTCAGGCCAGGCTGCTGCGCCCGCTGCCAACCGGGCCGGCCGTGGTTACGCTCCATGTGCCGGCACATGGCGCGTCCGCGCCCATGCAGGTGGACGTCCCCGAGCTTGAGCCGCCGACTTTCGAGCGTGTGGAGGACATCCTGCACCAGCCCCCCGGCTGGACCGTGGCAGACGTTGCCGCCCAACCGGGCTGCCTGTGTCCGGAAGCCAACTGTGCCCGGCTCGGCCCGGCCCGCTTCACCGACGCGGTGTTCCGCTTCGTCCTCGGCCGCTGGCCGAGCCAGCCCGAAAGCGCGATGAACACGCAAAGCCTGGCCGCCGGACGCATCGCCCCGCGTGCGCTGCTGCTTGAATGCCTCGCCTCGCGCGAGCGCGCCGAATCATCCTTCGGACTGCCCGGCCCGTTCGACCCGCGGTTTCCCTTCACCCTGGCCGGCGCCTCGCCGGCGATCCAGGCTGCCGCATGACGACGGTCGCCGACCGGCTGGTGGCTGAACTGATGCTCGTCTCCGTGCTGGTCGCCGGCGACGGCGCCGAGGCGCTGGCTGCCGACCTGTCCGCAGCCGGCACGGCGGCAGAGCTGCTGCCTACGGACGCGGAAACGCCGCCAGGCTTCGACCTGGCGATTCTGCTGGCGCCGCCGGGTGCCGCTGGCCTGCCGGCCATGCGCCTGACGGTCGAGGCGCTCGCGCGGGCCAGCGACCGGCTGCTGCTGGCGCCGACGCCGCTGGGCGCGGACGCCACCGGCACGGGCCCTGCTCTGCCCGAACTGCCGCAATGGTTCGAACTGTTTGCCGAGCTCGGCTACCAGCCGGTGGTCGAGTTCGACGCGCGTTTCATATCCGCAGGCGCTTTCCTGGTGGACCGGGCGGCCACAGCGGCGGAGGGTGACCTGGCCGCGTTCACCGATCGTCTGCAACTGGGCGCGGACGCCAACACGGCGCAGCGCGCGGCGGAGGCCGACGCCGAACGCTCCGCGCGTGACGAGCTCGCCGCCGCACGCG
>CAHJWU010000166.1 GCA_903643085.1 Rhodospirillales bacterium | reverse complement strand
CGACCGCCTCGCCGGAGCTGCGCGACAGGCTGATCAAGGGCCACACGCTGAACCATGCGCAGCGCCACCAGCGCCAGAGCCGCGCCCATGGCGAGGGCAACGCCATGGCGCTCGGGAAATCCAGCCTGCTGCCGGCGAACCCCGCATGGGACCGGATGATCCTGGACGCGCTCGCCGGGGGCGACCTCACGGTGCTGGACCGGACGGACCACGACACGATCACCGCGACAGGCGGACGCGGCGGCCACGAGGTGCGCACCTGGCTCGCGGCGCTGGCGGCACTCGGCCCGGACTACGCGGCGACCGAGCTGTTCTACGAGGCGGTGGACGCGTGGATCACCGGCATGGGCGTGCTGCAGGCGCTGCCGGCGCAGCTGTCTTGAGCGCGCCCTCCCCTGCCACGACCGGCGCGGCGTGATGTCCGGATCCCACCGGTCCGTCTGGTCAGACCTTACGGGCACGGCGTTCTCGCAGGGCTTCCTCGATGCCGGCGGCCTGCGCACCCGCTTTCTCGCGTCCGGATCGCCGGGCAGCCCGCTGCTGCTGCTGCTGCACGGCACCGGCGGCCATGCCGAGGCCTACAGCCGCAACCTTGCCGCGCACGGCGCGCATTTCCACACCGTGGCGATCGACATGATCGGCCACGGCTGGAGCGACAAGCCCGATTGCGGCTACGAGATCGCCGATTACGGCGCCCACGTGCTCGCGGTCATGCGCGCGCTCGGCGCCGACCGGGCGCATGTCTCCGGCGAGTCGCTCGGCGGCTGGGTCGCCGCCTGGCTGGCGCTGCGCCATCCGGAGAAGGTGGACAGGCTCGTGCTGAACACCACCGGCGGGTGGACGGCGCACCCCGAGGTGATGGAGCGGATCAAGCGCCTGTCCATGGAGGCGGTGCGCGACCCGAACCCGGCGCGCATACGCACGCGGCTGGAATTCCTGATGCACGACGCGTCCAAGGTGAACGACGACCTGGTCGAGACGCGCCGCGCTATCTATGCGCAGCCGGGCTTCGCCGAGGTCATGCAGCAGGTGCTGTGCCTGCAGGACATGGACGTGCGTACCCGCAACATGTTCTCCGCGGAGGAGACCGGGCGCATCGCGGCACGCACGCTGGTGCTGTGGACGTCACACGACCCGACCGCCACGCCGGAGGAGGGCCGGCGCATCGCGGACCTGATTGCGGGCGCGCGCTACGAGGTGATGAACGGATGCGGTCACTGGCCGCAATTCGAGGATGCCGAGAGGTTCAACGCGATCCACCTGAACTTCCTGACGGCAGAGTGATGGTGGTGGGCAGGCTCGACATTCCCCCGAACGCAAAAGGCCGACCGACCATGGCGCATTCCTTGTCCGAGCCGTTCGACGTGGCGATCATCGGCGCGGGGCCGGTCGGCCTGACGATCGCGAACTATCTCGGCTGCATGGGCGTGCGGGCGCTGGTGATCGAGCAGCGCGAGACGCTGATTGACTATCCCCGCGGCGTCGGCATGGACGACGAATGCCTGCGCAGCTTCCAGGCGATCGGCCTGGCCGACGCGGTGGCCGCGCACACCATTCCCGGCCAGAAGATGCGGTTCCTGACGATGACGGGCAAGACGTTCGCACTGATCGACCCACGCACGCGGGAGTTCGGCTGGCCCAGACGCAACTCCTTCATCCAGCCGATGATCGACGCCATCCTGTTCGACGGGCTGAAGCGGTTCGACGGCGTGCGGGTCGAGTTCGGCACCGAGCTCACCGCGTTCGAGGACGAGAGCGAGGACGAGGAGGAGGGCGGGCGCGTACGCCTTACGCTGGCGACGGCGGACGGCACGCGGACGGTGTCGGTGAAATGGCTGGTCGGGTGCGACGGCGGACGCAGCGCGGTGCGCAAGTCGCTCGGCATCGAATTCGACGGCATCACCGACGCGACGCGCTGGGTCGTCATCGACCTCAGCAACGACCCGGTGGGCCTGCCCGATTCCTACCTGCATTGCGTGCCGTCGCGGCCCTACGTCTCGATAGCGCTGCCGCACGGCATGCGCCGGCTGGAGTTCATGGTGTTCGGCGACGAGACGGAGGAGGAGCTGTGTTCGCCGGCCGGCGTGGCGGCGCTGCTGGGACGCGCGCTGCCGCATCCCGAGCGGGCCTGCGTGCTGCGCAGCCGGGTCTACACGCATAACGCGCGCCTCGCGCGCGTGTTCGGCCGCGGGCGCGTTCTGATCGCCGGCGACGCGGCGCATCTCATGCCGGTCTGGCAGGGACAGGGCTACAACAGCGGCATACGCGACGCCACCAACCTCGCCTGGAAGATCGCGCTCGCCGTGCGCGGCGAGGCGTCCGCCGGTATCGTGCAGAGCTACGAGACGGAGAGGCGGGAGCACGCCAAGGCGATGATCGACCTCTCCGTCACCGCCGGGCGGGTGTTCGCGCCGACCAACACGGCGGTCGCCTGGGTTCGCGACAGGATCGCGCTGGCGTTGAACGCGATCCCGCCGGTCAAGCGCTACTTCGTGCAGATGCGCTTCAAGCCGATGCCGCGCTTCACCCGCGGCCTGGTGCTGGCGGGTGCGGACGGACGGCCTGCGGGCCGGGCGACGGGCAGGCTGTTTCCGCAGCCGGAGGTGGTCACGGCGGATGGGGTGACGAGGCGGCTCGACGACGTGATCGGCCTGAAGTTCGCCGTGCTGTCCTGGGGCTGCGATCCGCAGGTGCACCTCTCCGAGGAGATGCGGCGCTACTGGGCGGACATGGCGGCGGTGCCCCTGCTTGTGGTGCCGCAGACGCAGCTGCACAGCTACCGGGGCGAGGTCATGCCGGGGACCGTGCTGGTCGGCGACGCCGCGGGCGCGCTGCACGAATGGTTCGCCGGGCAGGATAGCGACGGCTCGATCGTGCTGCTGCGGCCAGACAGGGTGGTGGCGGGCATCGTCCATCCGCAGCGGCTCGACTCGGCGAGCCGGGCGCTGCGCGCGCTGATCGGCGGCCGCTTCGCCCTAGCGGGTGCCGCCAGGCGGCCGGTGGCCGGGGCGGAGGTCAAGGCGGGGGATGTGCGCGTGGGGATGGTGGCGTGATCGATGCCGCCGCGGCGGCCGGCTACGCCGACGAGCTTCATCGCGCCCTGCGGCAGACGCGCACCGTTACGGCGCTGCGGCACCGGGCGGAGCTCTCCATCGACGATGCCTACCGCATCTCGCTGGCGCTGCTGGCCAGGCGGGAGGCGGACGGGGAGCGGGTGATCGGCAAGAAGATCGGCGCCACGTCAAAGGCGGTGCAGGACATGCTGGGGGTGGACCGGCCCGATTTCGGCTTCCTGACCGACAGGATGCAGGTGAGCGGCGAGGCGGTGCGCATCGCCGGGCAGCTCGTGGCGCCGCGCGCCGAGGCAGAGATCGCGTTCATCCTGGGGCAGGACCTGGTTGGGCCGGGCGTGACGGATGCGGACGTGCTCGCCGCGACGGAGACGGTCTGCTGCTGTTTCGAGATCGTCGACAGCCGCATCGCGGACTGGGACATCGGCATCGTGGACACGATCGCTGACAACGCGTCCTGCGGCGTTTTCGTACTGGGCGACCGGCGGGTGGACCCGCGCGGGCTCGACCTGCCGAACCTCAGATGCGAGGTGTTCAAGAACGGCCACAAGATCTCCGAGGGTCTGGGCTCGGCCGTCCAGGGCTCGCCGCTGACCGCCGTGGCCTGGCTCGCCAACACGCTGGGCGCCTACGGCGTGGCGCTGCACGCGGGCGACATCATCCTGTCCGGCTCGCTGGTGCCGCTCGCGCCCGCCGTGGCGGGGGATGTGTTCGTGGCGGCGATGGACGGCCTGGGACGCGCGGAGGTCAGGTTCGTCTAGCCCGGCGCGCGCCGCCTCGCTCGCGGTTCGACAGGTTTGCACAGGGAAGCGTTCGACGTGGTGGCTGGTGGCCCTGCGACCGAGCGGATAGCGTTCCCGCCGAAAAGCCGAAGGAGAGCCGACCGGATGTGCGACCGTGAGCACGGCCTCGCAGGTGACCAGTTCGCAGCCGTGAGCCGCCTGCTTGCCGGGTCGCCGCGCAACTGGGGGCGCTGGGGGGATGCCGACGAGGTGGGTTCGCTGAACTTCCTGACGCAGGCCGAGGTGCTGCGCGGCGTGAGCGCGGTGCGCCAGGGCAAGGTGTTCACCTGCGGCGAGCTGATAGGCAACCCGGCGGGCGATCCGCTGTGGCCGGGCCGCGTACACGCCAGGCGGGAGACGGTGATCGACAAGGCGAGCTACGCGCGCGGCGACCTGCAGAGCCTGCCGGGCGGCGCCGAGTTCACCGACGACAAGATCGAGATGTTCCTGCAGGGCTCCACCCAGTTCGATGCCCTGGGGCATGTCTGGTACGACGACGCCATGTGGAACGGCTATCCCGCCAGCGAGTCCAACGGCGGCATGCGAAAGGCTTCCGTACTGCCGATCGCCGAGAGGGGCGTCGTCGGACGCGGCGTTCTGCTCGACATGGCGCGGTTCCGGGGCAAGGCCCATCTCGACAAGGGCGACCTGCTCGGCCTCGACGACATACTGGGCTGCGCCGAGGCGCAGAACGTCAGCATCGAGAAGCACGACATACTGTGTCTCAGGCTAGGGTTCCTGCAACTGCTGCACGTGCAGGGCCCCGATGCCTTCTACCGCGACTTCCTGGAGCCTGGCCTGACCTACTCGCCCGAGCTGGTCGCCTGGTTCCACGAGATGGAGATCCCGTGCCTGTCGACCGACACGATCTCCAACGAGACGGAGCTCGATCCGGACGTAGGCGTGCAGATACCGCTGCACTGCGCGCTGATGCGCAACCTTGGCGTGGCCTTCAACGAGATCTGCAATTTCGAGAAGCTGGCGGAGGATTGCGCGGCGGACGGGCAGTGGACCTTCCTCTACGCCGCCGCGCCGCTGAAGGTCTACCAGGCGACCGGCGCGCCGGTGAACGTCCTGGCGGTCAAGTAGGCGGAAGATGGCGGACGACACCTTCGACCTCGTAATTGCCGGCTCGGGTGCCGCCGGGCTTGCCGCGGCGGTGATCGCGCAGGCGAAGGGCCTGCGCGTGCTGATCGCAGAGAAGACCGGGCTGATCGGCGGCACCACCTCCTATTCGGGCGGCGTGGTGTGGGTGCCGAACAGCCGCCAGATCGTCGCCGGCGGCGGGCAGGACAGTCTCGACCAGGCCCAGCTCTACCTGGACTCCACGATCGGCAGCGCGCATGAGCGCGAGGCGCGCCTGCAATACCTGCGGCGCGGTCCCGAAGCCTTCGGCTTCCTGGAGGACGCGACCGGGCCGCTGTTCTACGTGCGGCCGAGCAATTCGCCGGACTACTACCCGGACGCGCCGGGGGCCTCGCAGCAGGGCCGGGCGATGACGCCGCTGACGTTCGATGGGCGGCTGCTCGGCGCGCGGTTCCGCGACGTGCGCGCGCCGCTGCCCGAGTTCACCCTGTTCGGCCGCCAGATGCTCGAACTGATGGACGTCCACCATCTGCTCAACGCCAGGCGGTCCTTCGGCTCGGCGGTTCATGCCGGCAAGCTGCTGTTCAGGGATCTGCGCGACCGCCTGGTCTATCGCAGCTACGGGCGCGGCACCCGGCTGACCGGCGGCAACGCGCTCGTCGGGCGTCTCTACAGATCCGTCCTGGACCGCGGCATAGAGGTGTGGCGAAACGCGCCGCTCGTCGATCTTACACGGGCAGACGGGCGGGTGACGGGGGCCACGATCGAGCGGGACGGCGCGCGGCGGACGGTGGCGGCTCGCCACGGCGTGATCCTGGCGACCGGCGGCTTTGCGTGGAGCGAGGGGCTGCGCGGCCAGCGCCTGGCGGAGGCGGCGCCCGGCTACTCGGCCACCAGCACAGAGAGCAGCGGCGACGGCATAGCGATCGCGGTGGCGCACGGCGCGACCCTGGACCGCGACAACAGCGAGGGCGCGTTCTGGGCGCCGGTGTCGATCGCCAGGCGCCGCGACGGCTCGTCGGCGCGTTTCCCGCACCTCATGGCCGACCGGGCAAAGCCCGGGCTGATAGCCGTGAACAAGCACGGCAAGCGTTTCTTCAACGAGGCGGAGAACTACCACGAATTTGTCCGCGCGATGCTGGGACGGCACCGCAACGAGGACCAACAGCCGGTGCATCTGATCTGCGACGCCGGCTTCCTGCGCAAATACGCGTTCGGGGCCGTGCCGCCGCTCGCCGCCGAGCGACGCAGGGCGGTCCGGTCGGGCTACCTGATCGAGGCGCCGACCATCGCTGCGCTGGCGGCGCGTATCGGTGTCGGTCCGGACGTGCTGGGCGAGACGGTCGAGCGCTTCAACCGCGACGCAGCGACGGGGGCGGACCCGGCGTTCGGCAAGGGGTCGACCGCCTACAACCGCTATCTCGGCGACCCGAAGCAGCGGCCCAACCCCTGCCTGGGTCCGATCGAGCGGGGGCCTTTCTACGCCATCAGGGTGTATGCCGGCGACATCGGCACGACGCACGGGCTGTCCACCGACGTGGACTCCCGCGTGCTGGACGGCCGGGGCGACGCCATCGCGGGCCTCTACGCCTGCGGCAGCGACCGGAACTCCATCATGGGCGGCGCCTATCCGGGCGGCGGGATCACCATCGGCCCCGCCATCACCTTCGCCTACCTGGCGGCGCTGCACGCGGCGGGCGATGGGACCGGCCTGGCCTCCGGCCGGGCGGCCTGAGCCTTGGATGGGCGTGCCAGACCGTCCAGCGTCGCTCCCGCAAGCCAGCCGGGGCGCCAGGACAGCGGACCGGTGGTGGTCCGCCGCCACGACATACTCGTCGACGGGCTGGAGACCAGCTTCCTGGAAGCGGGCTCCGGCGCGCCCGTCGTGCTGCTGCATGGCGGCGAGTTCGGCGGGGAGGCGGAGATCTGCTGGGAAGCGACGATACCGGCACTTGCCCGCCACTACCGCGTGCTGGCACCCGACCTGCTGGGTTTCGGCCGGACGGCGAAGATCGTGGACTTCGTCGACGGGCGGATGCGGCGGCTTCGCCATCTGGCGCGCTTCGTCGCGCAGGTGGACGCGGCAGGCGCTGCCTGCATCGGCAACTCGATGGGCGGCATGCTGGCTCTGTTCGACGCCGCGTCGGAGCGGCCTTTGCTGCGGCCGCGCTGCCTCGTGACGATCGCGGGCGGCGGGGCGTTGCTGACCGATTCGCCGCACACCGCTTCGCTTTTCGAGTACGACGGCTCGACCGAGTCCATGCGCAAGGTGGTGGGCGCGCTGTTCCACGGCGCGGCGTGGGCGGCCGACGACGCCTATGTCCGGCGGCGCCGGGAGGCGAGCCTCGCCCCCGGCGCCTGGGAAGCCGTG
>CAHJWU010000165.1 GCA_903643085.1 Rhodospirillales bacterium | reverse complement strand
CGCGCGCCAGCGCGTCCGCCAGCGCGTCCGTCCGGGTGATCGAGGAATCCGCCGCCATCATCCACAGCACCGCGTCCGGCGCCGTCTCGGCCACCAGCAGGGCGGCCGCGGCGATCGCCGGCGCCGAGTTGCGGCCGACAGGCTCCAGCAGGATGCGCGCTCCGGTGATGCCGGCGTCACGCAACTGCTCGGCGATCAGGAAGCGGTGCTCCTCGTTGCACACCACCACAGGCGGCGCGAACCCGGCGCCGGCGGCCCGCAGCGCCGTCTCCTGCAGCATCGAGCGGTCGGAGATCAGCGGCCAGAGCTGCTTGGGAAAACTCCCGCGCGAGACCGGCCACAGCCGCGTGCCAGAGCCGCCGGACAGGATGATCGGCGTGATCAACCCGGTCCCGTCCGCCACGCCTGCATCCCGCTCAACCGCCGTGTGCTGGTCCACTGCCGTTCACCCCGAAATCGCCGCGCTTGCCAGTCCGGCCCGCTGTGTCGCAAGCTAGCCCATTGTGCCCCGCAGGAGCCAGTGATGGGCCACATAAACGACATCGGCTCGGCGATCGGCCGCCTGGCGCGCGAAGCCGAACCGAACCTTGTGGAGATCAGGCGGGACCTGCACGCGCATCCCGAGCTCGCCTTCGAGGAGCACCGCACCGCCAGCCTGATCGCGCGCGAACTGACGCGCATGGGCATTGAGCACCAGACAGGCGTGGGCCAGACAGGCGTGGTCGGCACCATACAGGGCGGCCGCCCGGGCCCTACGCTGGTCATACGCGCGGACATGGACGCGCTGCCGATACACGAGCAGACCGGCCTCGCCTACGCCAGCCGCACGGCGGGAAAGATGCACGCCTGCGGCCATGACATGCACAGCTCCACCCTGCTCGGCGTGGCCGGCATACTCGCGCAACTGGCGCCGGACATCGCCGGCACCGTACGCCTGCTGTTCCAGCCGGCCGAGGAGATCCTGGGCGGCGCCGCCGCGATGATACAGGACGGCGTGCTGGACGGCGTGGACATGGCGCTGGGCTTCCACAACCATCCGGAACTTCCCGTCGGCCGGTTCGCCGCCGTGCGCGGCGCCACCTATGCCGCCTGCGACCGTTTCCGCATTACCGTGCGCGGCATTTCGGGCCACGCCGCCTACCCGCACAGCACGGTCGACCCCATCGTGGCCGCCTGCCACCTGGTGGCCAGCCTGCAGACCGTCGTCTCGCGCGAGATCAACCCGCTGGACCCCTGCGTGGTCACCGTCGGCGCCATGCATGCCGGGACCGTGCACAACATCATCCCCGATGCCTGCGAGCTGCTGGGCACGATACGCACCCTCGGCCTCGCCGTGCGCGGCCAGGCGGAAGCCGCCCTGCGCCGCATCTGCACAGGGCTGGACGCCACCTTCCGCACCCAGACGGCGCTGGACTGGAACCCCGGCGTGCCGCCCACCCTGAACGCGGACCGTGTGCTGGACGGCGCGGTCGCCGCTGTGCGGCGCCAACTGGGCGAGGTGTTCGACGCTGGCGAGCCCAGCATGGGAGCGGAGGATTTCGCGATGATCGCGGCGCGGGTGCCCAGCTTCGTGCTCCGGGTCGGCTCGGGGGCGGCCGGGCGGGACGATCACCTGCATAACTCGTCCTATCAGCCGGACGAGGCCTGCATCGGGCTGGGGGCGCAGGCGCTGGCGCGGGCGGCGGTGGAGTTGCTGGCAGGGTAGGTAGGAAGCAAGCAGTCCTTTTTTGAAAAAAAAGACCAAAAAACTTTTACTTCCCCCCTTGCATCAGGGCTTGCGATTATCCTGCAAGCGCGCGTGCCTGCAGGACCGGACGGTGCCTTGGTGCGGGCGACGAGAGCAAAAGTTTTTTGCTTCTTTTTTCAAAAAAGAAGGCCTGTCTTACAGGTAAGTCTCCGCGGACCCCCGCCGGAACGGATTGGACAACCGCCCCGCCACGCGATGCGCGAACGAAAACCGGCTGACCACGTAACGCGGCTTTATCACCCCGCCGAACCCGGCAAAGAACAGCGCGCTGCCGGACGTCACCACGCCTTCGAAATCGAAGATCACGCCCCTCGCCGCCACGTCCTGCATCGCCTGCCACAGCAGCAGGCTGACCGCGCCGTTCCCTGAGTCCGGCCGGCGCGTGGAAAGCAGGTAGTAGGCGGCCTGCGCATCCCAAACGTAGAAGATCGCAGCCGCAATCTGGCCCGCCGTGTTTTCCGCCGCGATTATGCGCCCTTGCCCCCGCGAGATGGCCGCCTGGCATGCGCGTTCCAGCAGCGCCGGGCTGTAGCGGCTGGCCGTGCCGCCACGCGCCAAATTGTCATTATAGACGGCGCCGAACGCCGAGGCGTCCAGTTCGGACACGTGATGCTGCTCTTCGGCGCGCCGTATGACGTTGCGGGCCTTGTCACGCAGATTGCCCCAGAGCACATCCGGCTCATCCGGCGCCACTTCGAAGGTGAACTGCACGGAGATGTCGTAGCCCATCTCCTGATAGACGAGCGTGTCGGCGGTGCCGCGATGCATCACCTGCCAGAACCCGCTGGTGTGCGGAAGCTGGGCCACCAGTTCGCGGGTGATCTGAGCACGCCGCAGCACCCTGTTGCACGCGGCGCCCCTGCCCTCGTCTATCGCCGGCCCCAGGAAGTGGGTGAGCACCGGCATGCCGCACAGCCGGTGTCCCGCCAGGATGTTGGAGAGCATGTAGGGAAACCAGCCCACGCGCCGGCCGCCCTGGGTCACCACCGCCTCGGCGTAGTCGCCACCCGTGACCGCGTTCAGCCACCATGGCTGGTGGAACACCGTGGGCGCAAGCGGGTCGTACACCGGCCCGGGTAACGCCACCGCCGCCGACGGCACGCCCGGTCGCTGCGCGATACCCTGGCCCGGCATTATGTCCACAACATCTGTCCCGCCTGCGCGTCCGGCTTTACGCGAAGGACTAGGTAGTTGTTCCGGGGGGCAAGTTACAACCTCGGGAAGCGTGGCTTCCAGGCACCGGACCGGCAATCCTTGTAACGGAGAGCATCAAGTCGGCGAAAAGCACCGCGCGACAGCAGGAGTTCGTCGAGCGAGCCGGCTCAGCCGCGAAGCAGCTCTCGCCTGCTTGCCAGATCGGCCGTTGTCTTCTCCTCAGCGGCACACGCGCTAAGCTGCGGCAGCTTCCGCCATTTGCCCCTTCGCCCTGGGCAGCACGTCCCGCTCGAAAGATTTCAGCGCCGCGCCGATTGCCTGATGCATGTCAAGGTAACGGTAGGTTCCAAGGCGCCCGCCAAACACCACGTTGCTCTCACGCGCGGCGAGTGCGGCATACTGGTCGTAGAGGTTTTTGTCCGCCGGCGTGTTGATCGGGTAGTACGGCTCGTCCTCGCGCGCCGCGAAGCGGGAATACTCGCGCATGATAAGCGTGCGCTCCGGCGTGTAACGCCGCTCCGGGTGCAAATGGCGGAACTCGTGTATGCGGGTGAACCTGACGTCGGCATCAGGGTAGTTCACTACGCTGGCGCCCTGGTAGTCCTCCATTTCCGGCCGCTCGATCTCGAAATCCAGCGTGCGCCAGCCAAGCGAGCCGAGTTTGTAGTCGAAATACCTGTCGATCGGGCCGGTGTAGATGAGCTGCGCGTCAGGCCGCAGGGTGTCTCGCACGTCGAAGAAGTCGCAGTTGCAGACAACCTTTATGCGCCTGTCGGCGAACACGCGATCGAATATCGCATGATAGCCATCCAGCGGCAGGCCTTCGTAGATGTCGTTGAAGTAGAAATCGTTGTAGCTGGCGCGCACCGGCAGCCGGCTGATCGTCTCGGCCGGCAGCAGCTTGGGGTCGGTCTCCCACTGCTTGGCGGTGTAATGGCGGATGAACGCGTCATACAGCTCGCGCCCGATCAGCGAGACCGCCTTCTCCTCGAAGTTCGCGGGATTGGTGAAGCCGTCGCGGCCGGCGCGCTCGGCGATGAAGGCGGCGGCCTCGGACGGCTTGAGATCGACGCCGAAGAAATTGTTCAGCGTCATCAGGTTGATCGGCATGGTGTACATGCGTCCGGCGTGGCGCGTCAGCACGCGGTGCCGGTAGTTGTTGAAGGCGGTGAAGCGGTTGATCCAGGCCCAGACGTCGGCCTGCGAGGTGTGAAACAGATGCGTGCCGTAACGGTGGTACTCGATGCCGGTCGCGGGATCCTGCTCGGAAAACGAGTTGCCGCCGAAATGGTCGCGCTTCTCCAGGACCAGCACGGGCTCACCCAGCACGTTGGCGATGCGCTCGGCCATCACGGCGCCGAAGAAGCCGCTGCCGGCGATGACGTAGCGGTAGTCCTGGGCGGAGATCATGGGGTGTTCCTAACGGTAAAAGCGGTCTGGAAAAGGAGAACCAAAATTCAGTTCGCACGCTGGCAGGCGTGTCGGTCTTCAGGCAGCACGTTTGCCCTACAACGTGGGAGCAAGCGTTTTCTGCGTCTTTTCGAAGAACATGGCCTTGCCCGCCTTCAGGTTCCGCCGCACCTTGCCGGCGAAACTCTCTGCCAGCACGCGCACATATCGCGCGGGCGGCAGCCGCCGGAGCTTCTGGTGAAACTGGCTCGAAGGATTCAGGTAGCCGGCCAGGCCGATGTGGTACTTGTGCATGCTGGCGACGAAGCGCGGCTCGTCCAGTACCGGATGCACAAAATCCTCTCGCGCCAGGCGCGGCGCGTCGGCTTCCAGAAAGGGCGGCCAGTGGTCGTACGCCCGCGTCGTGCCGAAATCGCTCAGCTCGCGTATCGTGTAGCCGGCGCCTGCAAGCTCGGTCGGGATGAAGCCCTCGCAGAACGGCCAGGCGGCGAGCTTGCCGTCCCGCCACGCGGCCGATTGCGCCAGCCGTGCCTGCCAGAGGTGGCGCAATGCCGGGCCGGAGAACACGCACAGGCAGATGAGCTGGTTGCGTATCGCGCTCGCCGCGTAGGCCGCCATCGTATGGCGCCAGAACCAGCGCTCGCCTGTGTCGCCTTTGGTAAGCCCGACGAAGTCCACCTGCCCGGCAACCATCGCGGCCACCAGCCCGGCGACCGGCCGGTTGATGATCACGTCGTATTCGAGCTGGACGTAGTAATCGTAGTCAGGATGCAGGTCCTGGAAGCGGTACAGCGGGTAGTCGCCGTTGAACCATAGCAGATTGCCTTCGCCGGCGCGGGCGAACCCCATGCCGAGCAGGCCATCCGCGGTGACGCGCACCACGCTCGGATGCGCGCTGCCCGGGTGCGCGTTGCCCGGCTGCGCGATGCCCGGCTGCGCGATGCCCGAGACGGGGCCGTTCGTCTCGTCCACCAGCACGAAGACGTCAGTGCCGCCGGCGACCGAGATCAGGCGGTCGAACTGCCGCTGGGCAAAGCTGTCCCAGAAATGCGTGCGGAAGATCACGGCGATACGTGGAGGGACCCCCGTCATGCCAGCTCTCGCGCGCGGCTCGGCGGTGAACTGGGCGGTAAACTCGGCGGCGAACTTGTCGGCAAACTGGGCGCCGAAGCTCCGGCGGCCGAAGCCGCCCGGGCTTCGCGATAGACCGCCAGGGTCCGCCACGCGATCTCGTCCCATCCGGGCAGCGCCTGCACGAGCGCGCGCGCGGCGCCAGCGTAGGATGCGGCCAGCGCACGGTCCTGTATCGCGGCCTGCATCGCCTGAGTGAGCGCCGGAACGTCGCCTGGCGGCAGAAGCCGGCCCTGCACGCCGTCGGTGATCGTCTCGGCGAAGCTGCCCAGCCTGGAGGCGAAGACCGGCCGGCCGTTCGCCAGCGCCAGCGACAGCACGCCGCTCGCCTCGATCTCGCGGTAGGGGAACACCGCCACCGTGCCGGGCGCGAAGATGGCCGGGATCTCCGTATCGTCCACAAAACGCGTCTCCAGGCTCAGCCTGTCCCGCACGCCGAGCGCCTCCGCCTGACGCAGCAGCGCGCCGGTGTCCATGTAGGCCTGGCCTACTATGCGCAGCCGCGCCTGGTGGCGCAGCGCCGCCGGCAGTGCGGCGAACGCCTCGATCAGCAGGTCGGCACCCTTGTACGGCTTGATCTTGCCGAACAGCACGAAGCCCAGCTCCCCCTGCATCGCATCGGCCGCGGCGTCCGCCTGTTGCGTCCCCAACGGGCCATGCGGCAGTTGGGTGATCCGGGCGGACGGCAGCCCCAGCGCCACAAGCCGCGCGGCACCCTGCGCGGTGTGGACGATAAGCCGGTCGCAGGCGCGCAGCGACTGCACGAACCCCAGGCGCTGCAGGCGCGCCGTCGGGCTGCCGTTGAACGGATCGGTGTCGTGCACCGTCAGCACCACCGGCGCCAAGCGCCGGAAGGCGGGCAGCAGCCGCGCGTCCAGGGCGGGCAGCGGCAGCCACTGGAAGTGGATCACGTCGGGGCGGGCAACGCGCAGGACCCGCCGCAGGCGGCGCATGCTGGCGAGGTGATCCGCACCTTTGACGGCGAGCCGCGCCGCGCGTGGCAGACGCCGCGCCAGGCGTCCGCCGGCCATGCGGTAGAACGTCGGCTCGATGGGCACGGCGGAGACACCGTCCTGCGGCGTCAGCGCACGGCCGTGCAGCTCCACCTCCGCGCCGGCGCATTGCAGCGCCTGCATCAGTCGGCCATCATAGGGCAGCGTGAACAGCGACGGGTCGATCAGCGCCACACGCATCAGGCCCGGGCCTCCACGGCCTGGTGGCGGGATGCGGGCGCGCGGGCGGAGGCGGGCGGGTTCCAGGTCTGGAACGTCTCGCCACGCAGCGAGCGCAGCACGCCGGCGCCAGTCGCCACGAAGGCGGCCAGCATCTCGCGCAGCTGGCCGATCCGGCCGCCGCGCGAGACGGCCAGCAACGCGCAGCCGGCAACCAGCACCAGTACGCCAGCGCCGAACGCAATCGCCCCGCCCGCCGCCAGCACCGCCAGCAGCGCGCATGCCGCCGACCCGGCGAGCAGGTAGACCGTCAGCCAGCGCAACAGCTTGTGGGAGACGTATTTGTAACGGTCCAGCGCCGGCAGCGCCATCAGCTCCGGCCACAGCGCCCGGTTCACGTTGAACGCCTGGCAGGCGATGCGCACCTTGCGCCGGTATTCCTCTGCGGGGCGGGACACGCTGGCTTCGGTGGCCACCGCATCGGCCACGTGCACGATACGGCTGCCGGCGCACAGCACGGACAGCGAGACGAACATGTCGTCTATCAGCCAGGGCGGCGGGGCGCGGTGCAGGCGGCGCCGTATGGCGAAGATCGAACCGTCCGCGCCCATCACCGACCCGGTCGCACTCTCCAGCGATTTTATGTGCTCCTCCAGCCGCCAGTAAAGCGAGCCGGTCGCCGCCGTGCTGCTGGCCGC
>CAHJWU010000164.1 GCA_903643085.1 Rhodospirillales bacterium | reverse complement strand
CGGCCGCCAGCAGGCCGGTGCCGATGTCGGTCTGCGACGCGCCGTCGCCCAGCCGGCCGGCCACGGCCCAGGTACCCGACCCGCCGTGGCGCGCCATTTCCGCCAGACGGGACCGGCCGAAGCCGCGGCCTGGGCTGAGCAGCGCGATCGCTTCCAGCAGGTTCGTCTTGCCCGAGCCGTTCGGGCCGGTGATCACGGCCATCCGGGCGGAGGGGCGCCAGGTCAGCGCCGCGTAGTTGCGGAAATCGGTCAGGACCAGGCGGTTCAGGGTCAGCACTGGGATGGATATAGCAAGGAAGCCAGAAAGCAGTTCTTTTTTGAAAAAAAGAACCAAGAACTTTCGACTCCGCATTCGCAGACTTCACCGGGTAGTCCGCAACAGCGGAGCAAAAGTTTTTTGCTTCTTTTTTTCAAAATAGAAGGCCTTTCTTCCTTTTGCTGCATCAGCGAACTACAACAGCCTCAAACGGGGGACTCCCACCGACAATGCCCGACATGGCCATCACCGATCGCCCAATCCCGACGCGCGGCAACGCGCGCAGCACAGACCTGCACCAGATCGTCGTGGTGGGCGGCGGTGCCGCCGGCCTGCAACTGGCCACCAAGCTCGGCGACACGGTGGGCCGCCGCGGCCAGGCGCGCGTGACGCTGGTGGAGAAGTCACGCACCCACATCTGGAAGCCGCTGCTGCACGCCATTGCCGCCGGCGGCATGCGACGTTCCCAGCACGAGCTGAACTACCTGGCCCAGGCGCGGTGGCACAACTTCACCTGCCGCCTCGGCGCGCTGTCCGGGATCGACCGCGTGCGCCGCGAGATCCAGATCGCCGCCACTTTCGACGACGAGGGCCGCGAGGTGACGCCACAGCGCAGCTTTCCCTACGACACGCTGGTGATCGCCGTGGGCTCGGTCACCAACGATTTCGGCACGCAAGGTGCGGCCAAATTTGCGGTCCCGCTGGAGACGCCTGAGCAGGCCACGCGCTTCAACAAGCGCATGGTGAACGCCTGCCTGCGCGCCAACGCGCAGCCGGAGCCGGTACGCCCAGGCCAGTTGCACGTCGCCATCATCGGCGCCGGCGCCACCGGCACCGAGCTGGCCGCCGAACTGCACCGAACGGTGCGCGAAGTGGTGGCCTACGGCATGACGCACATCGACCCCGAACGTGACGTCAAGATCATCCTGATCGAGGCCGCGCCACGCATCCTGCCGGCCCTGCCGGAGCGCATGTCCGCCTCCACCGCCGAGCTGCTCGGCACACTCGGCGTGGAAGTGCGCACCGGCGCCCGCGTGGCCGTAGTGCGCGCCGACGGCGTGGTGCTGGACGGCGGGGAGGTGATCCCGAGCGAGCTCGTCGTGTGGTCGGCCGGCGTGAAAGGCCCCGACTTCCTGGCCGGTCTCGGGCTGGAGGTGAATCGCATAAACCAGCTGGTGGTGGAGCGCACGCTACAGACGACGCAGGACCCCAACATCTTCGCCATCGGCGACTGCGCCGCCTGCCCGCGCGAGGGTTTTCCCAACGGTGTGCCGCCGCGCGCCCAGGCGGCGCACCAGATGGCCAGCCACATGATGGAGCAGATCAACCTGCGGCTGGACGGGCGGACGCTCAAGCCGTTTATTTACCGCGATTTCGGCTCGCTCGTTTCGTTGGGGCGCTACACCACGGTCGGCAACCTGATGGGTTTCGTGGTCGGGCGCGGACTGTTCATCGAGGGGTACTTCGCCCGTATGATGTACCGCTCGTTGTACGCGATGCACCAGGCGGCGCTGCATGGAAATGGGTCGATGATCTGGCGCACGCTGACCAGCTTTGTCAGCCGGCGGCCGGAGCCGGAGGTGAAGCTGCACTGAGGAGAAAGCAAGGTCGTCTGTTCTGAAGAGATAAAAACTTTTGGTCCGCTGCCGCGCGTTGTTTCAGCATTCGCGGGCAGACGGCAGGTTTTCTCGTCGATGTCTTCCGAAAAAGACGGCTTTGCTTACTTCGCCATTTTAATCGACACAGCGCGTTTTCTGAAAAACGCCAGTATCCCTTGCTTCCACCAGGCAAGGTCAGGCGAGGCCGAGGCGAACCCGGGCGTAAATCCGCAACCCGCTATGAGGCGCCCAGGCGGTTCGACCAGGAACACCATCGTGTCGCCAGACGACGCTCCTGACGCCCAGGTCTGCGCACGCGCGGAAATCGCTCCGTGCATGCTTCGGTAGTCCGCAAGCAACGCCGGTGCTGCCGGCACGAACAACAGCACAACCGCAGCGGCCCACGCGGCGGCACCCGCGTCCGGGCCGCTGCGTGGCCGCGCCGTGCCGAAAGCCGCCACGGCCAGGGTTATGAAGCAGGCGCGCATGGTGTCGTGCCGCGCACAGCAGAGGCGGCCGAACTGGAAATAGCCGCTCGCCAGGGAGATGAACGCTGCCAGCAGCAAGGCTGCGCCGAATGCCGGCAACAGACGTCCGGCTGCGCGCGTGCTGCCGATTCGCCGGGCGCCGAGAAAAATCAAGATGCGTGAGGTGATCGAGAGCGGCAGGGACGATGCGGTCCCGTCCGGCATGTCCGGCCGTCCGAGATCGCTCACGAACGCTGGGACTGCCCGAAGCAGGGCCGCGGCGCCATGGTGCAGAACCCGCGGGTCCGCGCCACCGACCTCGATCGTCCCCACGCGCCAGTGCAGCACGAACACCAGGTCGACGAGCGCCAAAGCCACGCCTGGCAGCAGCCACAGCCACTGCCGCCACGGCGCGCCCGACTGCGCACAGCCGACACACACGCCGATGCTCAGGCTGGCGAAGATGCCGACTTCGCTCGACCCGGCAACAATGAACAGCGCGAGCCCTGCCGCCGCATGGCGCCGGACCCGCGTGCTCAACCCATCCAGCAGAAGCCAGAACAACCAGACGGCGCCCGCCAGCGTCGGCACGTAGGACAGGCCGGCGGCCGGCCAGTAGAACACCTCCGTGACGCTGTGCCCGACCAGGAAAAGCGCCATCAGGCCGAGCCCGGCCAGCACGCGAGACAGGCGATGCGCGCCCGCCCGCCACGCCGGGATCAGACAGGCGCAGGCCAGCCCGGCCCAGGCCACCGCCATGCAGCTTCCGGCCAGCGGCCTGTGCAGCGCCAGGACAGCGGCGCCATACGCAGCGTAGAGCACGTTGGAGACCAGGCGCGGGCTCCACGTCAGATACCAGTGCAGAAAAAAGTCCCAGCCGCCATCTCGCAGGGCCGCGAAGACGATGTATTCGTCGCCCTGCCAGCGCGCACGCGGCAGCAGTGCAGCGAAGGCGGCGATGACGCACAGCATCAGGCAGCAGCAGGCGCGCGGCAGCACCCATGCGGCCGGCCGGCGCAAGCTCATCGGCAAGCGTTGCTGGACAGTCCGGCAATGAAAAGGCGCGCGTCAGCGATCTCGTTTATGTTGCCGACCAGCATTTCGCGCTCGATCGTCTGGCCGTAGCGGCTGCGCGGCGAGATGCCGGACACACGCAGCGTACCGTCCCAGGAAAGGCGGAACGTATAATAATCGGGCATGCAGGGCGCCATGTCATCCGGCGATGCCGGCGCGTCCACGCCGGGTCGTGGCGCAGGCGGCGGCAGAAGCAGCAGCCGGTCCGCCGGATAGGAGGGCAGGCGCTCGCGCAAGCGCACCCAATCCGCCGCGTCCAGGAACTCCGTGGCGCGGAACTCTGTCGGGATGTGAGGCATGTCGAACGTATACCGAAACTCGACCCTCCACGCGCCGCGCTCCTCCATCAGATACGTGGCCAGTCCAGGAAGTTCCTCGGCGTTGGATTTATACACCATGGCGATGTAGCGCAGCCGCGGCGGCGCGGCGGCGCGCGTAAACGCGTCGAGCAGCCTGTCCCAATTATCCTGGAATATGCGGTGGCGTGCGCCCTTGCGCATGCGCTCGTAGATCGCCGGATCGCGGCTCTCGATCGAGATGTTGATGTTGTACATCCCGCTTTCCGCCAGCCACGTGTAATAGGAATCCGGCATCCGCTTGGCCAGGTTGGTCGTGTAGAACACCTTTTTGCGGTATTCGCGCGGCACGGTGTCGATGAACGACGTCAGGCGCGGATGCAGCGTCGGCTCGTGCAGGCAGGAAAACCAGAACTGGCCGTCACGCACGTAAGGCAACAGCCGCAGCGCGCGTGCCAGCGTCTGCTCGGTCATGAAATGCGTATTGTGGGTGCCCGCGTAATCATACAGGCAGAACGGGCAGCGCAGGTTGCAATTGTCCACGATGTCCATGGCCACATGCAACAGCGGCTCGAAACTGGCACGCGGGTTGTCAGCAACCGGCAACCCGGAGCGCGCGCCGGCGGCGCGGACGGTGATTGCGCCAGGCGCCGCCGGCGGCGCGGACAGCCGCGTGTGGAAACCATGCGCCGCGTCGCCGATGCGGTTGTAGTTCAGATGGTGGCGGTATTGGTCGGCCACGCCCGATCCCAGGATCCGTCCGCTTTGCGTGCACACCACTTCGTAGGCCAGGCGACTGGCGGGATCGGCAGGATCCATCATCCAGCCCGCCACATGGTCGCCGCTCAGCTCGTCGATTACGCCATCGATCGCGCGTTCCGGCAGCGGCACGACGAGAGGTGCACTACGCTTCCGCCAAAAACGGCCCGGTGGCGCAATGCTGCTTCGAGGCATGTCTTGCGTGCGATCCCTGCGCTTCACGCCGCATGTCTACGACGGGTCTGGCGAGAGAAGAAGCAAGACCCTCTTTTTCAGAAAAAAGCAAAGAACGTCCGACTCCGCTGTAGCGGTGCCCGAACGGAAAAGGCGCGCCCTGGACCGGGCGCGCCTTTCAGTCAGGATTGGACTTCCTTGCCCCGGCGATCGGCCATGAACTGGTCGAACTCGTGCTTGTCCTTGGCCTGGCGCAGCTTCTCCAGGTACTCGACAAACTCCTTCTGCTCGTCCTCCAGCCGCTTTATCGTCTCGGCGCGATACTCGTCGAACGCCGCATTGCCGCTCGAATGCATGCCGCCGAACCGGCGGCCGCGCATGCCGGCGTTGTGCCACTGCCCGCGGGACTGGCTGCGCCACGCGCGCGCCCGGCCGCTGAACAGCACGAACATCAGGGCAGTCAGGCCGACCGGCCAGAAAGTCCAGAACCCGAGGATAATCAGCGCGATCCAGGCGCCTTTA
This sequence comes from Rhodospirillales bacterium, assembly GCA_903643085.1. Lineage (GTDB taxonomy): Bacteria > Pseudomonadota > Alphaproteobacteria > Acetobacterales > Acetobacteraceae > BOG-908. Next base: position 2,172 of record CAHJWU010000164.1, on the reverse strand, counting down.
CCATACTCATCAAGCTTCTCGACAATAGGCACCGTATATCTCCCGTGTGTTAATGTGAAACACATTTACATAGGTGGACGGGCGGGCTGTGGAGTCAAGGCCTTCGTTCATCCTGCCGGCTCGAAACGCAACGTTCCCACGCGCCGGGCCGGCGTGCCGAGCGGCGCGTCGCTCGGGTGGGAGACGCCGTCCAGCACCGGAACCGCGGCGAAGTCGAATGGGCTGACGCCCTCCAGGCAGGCCGCGTTCACCCCGAACTGCCTTGGGTTGGAGCGCCTCTGGTGATGCGTGTAGATGCCGCAGACCGAACAGAAGAAATGCTGCGCTGCGCCGGTGTTGAAGGTGTAACGTGTCAGCCTGTCCTCTCCAGCCAGAAAACGCAGCCCGTCGAGCTCGGCCGAAACGGCCACCGCGCCGCGCATGCGACAGTATGAACAGGTGCAGCGCCTTGCGGTGTTCAGCCTGTCCGACAAAGCCACCTCGAAGCGCACAGTACCGCAGTGGCAGGCAGCGTTCATTGTCGTCACGCGGAATCTCCCAAAAGAGCAAGCAGTCCTTTTTCAAAAGAAAACAAATTGTTTCTCTTTGCCGGATACTACCCCGAAAGGTCCCGCGATAGCCGAGTCGAAGTTTTTTGCTTCTTATCTGCAAGAAAGAAGGCCTTGCTTCCTCCCTTCACCCCACCGACTGCAAGTAAATCAGCAGCCCCGCCTCCAGCAGATCCTCAGGCGCCATAGGCAGCTTGCGCCGGGAACCGCTAGGCCCCTCGATGAACAGCGACGCCACGCCATGACACATCGACCAGACGTGCAGCGCCACCATAAGCGAAGGCGGCCGCTTGCCCCGCTGCATCGCGCACACCACTGCGTCGGCCGCCAGGCGCAACACGCCGAACGCGCGTTCGGACGCGGCAAGCAGCGCGGGGTCGTCCTCCAGCGGAAAACCCGGCTCGAACATCGCCGCGTAAAAAGCTGGCTCCCGCCTTGCAAAGCCCAGATAGGCACGCGCGCAGGCTTCCACCGCGGCGACGGCGTTCGGCCGCCCCTCATCCCACGCCGCAAACAACTCCTCGGCAAACTTCTCGAAGCCCTGCTTGGCGATTTCGGCGATCAGCGCGTTGCGGTCGCGAAAATGCCGGTACGGCGCGGCGCCGCTTACGCCCACGCCGCGCGCCACTTCCGCCAGCGTAAACCCGTTCGGCCCGCTGGCGCGTATCATATCGAGCGCGGCCGCGATCAGCGCTTCGCGCAGGTTTCCGTGGTGATAGCTGGCGCGGGCGGCCATTCAAGGCAGGCAAGCAGGTCTTTCTGCGGAAAAGAACCCTGCTTGCTTACGCCTGCGCCGTATGCGCCACGCCCTTCTCGGCCAGCAGAGTCTCCAGCTCACCCGCCTGGAACATCTCGGTGACGATGTCGCAGCCGCCGACAAACTCGCCCTTGACGTAGAGCTGCGGCACGGTCGGCCAGTTGGAAAACGCCTTGATCCCGTCACGCAGGGCCGGATCCTCCAGGACGTTCGCAGTGCCGAACTGCACGCCCAGATGCGTGAGTATCTGCACCACGCGCGCGGAGAAGCCACATTGCGGAAACATCGCCGTACCCTTCATGTAGAGCATGACGGGGTTGGCACCGATTTCCTGCTCGATGCGGGCGGTGGTTGCTGTGTCACTCATCGGGAGATCTCCTGGTTTGGCACGGAAGTCTGCAACGCCAGCGCGTGGAGCACGCCGCCCATGCGGCCGCCCAGCGCCGAGAACACCATCTGGTGCTGCTGGATACGGCTGCGGCCCCTGAAGCTCTCGCTGACGATGCGCGCGGCGTAATGGTCGCCGTCGCCGGCCAGGTCCTCCACGCTCACCTCGGCGTCGGGCAGGGCGGTGCGTATCAGGGTCTCTATCTCGGCGGCCGACATCGCCATCTGGGTTTCAGTCCTTCATCCACGTGGCGAAGAAGCGGTCATGCGCCTCGTGCAGCGTTACCGCCGATATGGTCACGCCGTCGGGCAGTGTCAAACCGTCCCCGCCGGCGCGGCCGAGAACGCGCACCTCCAGGCCGGCCGAGGCCGCCTCGCGCAGCAGCGCGGCCGGATTGCGCGTGGCCAGAACGTAGCGCGCCTGGTCCTCGCCGAACCACCAGGCATGTGCCGCCGGCGTGGCGGGTGCGGCCTGCAGCG
>CAHJWU010000163.1 GCA_903643085.1 Rhodospirillales bacterium | reverse complement strand
GCGCGCGGGCCGCCCCAGGCTGCGACCAGGCGGGCGCCCCCGCCGTGCCGGTGATAAAGGGCCTGCCTTACGACCAGGCGCGCGCCGCGCTGCTCGCCGCCGGCTGGCAGCCGGGCCACGGCTCCCAGTTCACGGACATGGCCGGCAACCAGTCCGTCTTCCATGACCGCGGCTACACCGAACTCCAGTCCTGCGACGTCAGGCAGGGCGCGCCGTGCCGTTTCCTCTTCGTCGGCCACGGACAGGTCGAGCTGAAGGTGATGACCACCGGCGAGGAGAACCCGTTGCTGGATTCAAAGGCGGTGGTGAACGACGCCGAGATCGGCTGCGCGGAGTAGTGGCAGCCGAGCTTTCGATTGACTCGTGAGCAAGCAAGAAAGGCCTTCTTTCTGAAGAAAAGAAGCAAAAGACTTTTGCTCCCTGTCGGCGGCTGCTGAAACGTTCGCCGACAGGGACCAAAAGCTTTTTGCTTCTTTTTCTCGAAAAAGAAGGCCTTGCTTTGCCTTCCACTCCCAGGGCCAGGCCGATATCAGTGCCCCGCATTCTCCCCGGAGAAATCCGGCGCCGCCAGCCCGCTGGAAGACAGCTGCGCCACCAGCGCCGATTTCAGCCGCGCCAGCCCCTCCTCCGTTTTCGCCTCCGCCCGCGCCACCAGCACAGCCTGCGTGTTGGACGCCCGCAGCAGCCACCAGCCATCCGCCGTGCTCACCCGCACGCCGTCTATGGTCGAAACCTTGGCACCGTCCTGTTTCAACCGCTCTGCCACTTCCGCGATCACCGCGAATTTGCGCGTGTCGTCGCAATCGAAACGCAGTTCCGGCGTGTTTTGCACGTGCGGCAGCGCCGCGCGCACCTCGGCCAGCGTGCCGCCCATGCGCGCCACGATGCCGAGCAGCCGGATCGCCGCGTAGAGCGCGTCGTCGAACCCGTACCAGCGGTCGGCGAAGAAGATGTGGCCGGACATCTCGCCGGCCAGCGGCGAGCCGATCTCGGCCATCTTCGACTTGATCAGGCTATGGCCGGTGCGCCACATCAGCGGCGTGCCGCCGGCGGCCGCCACCTCGTCGAACAGCACCTGGCTGGCCTTGACGTCGGCGATGATCGTGGCGCCCGGCTTGTCGCGCAGCACGTCGCGCGCCAGCACCACCAGGAGCTGGTCGCCGGCCAGGATGTTGCCCTCGTTGTCCACCGCGCCGATGCGGTCGGCGTCGCCGTCGAACGCGATGCCCAGGTCGGCGCCGCGCTCGCGCACCTCGGCGATGAGCTGCCGGAGGTTCTTGGCCACCGTCGGGTCCGGGTGGTGCGCCGGAAAACGGCCGTCTATCTCGCCGTTCAGCACCGTGTGGTGGCCGGGCAGGGAGCCCACGAGCCGCTGCAGCGCCTCGCCTGCGGCTCCGTTACCGTTGTCCCACACCACGTTGAGGAGGCGGTCGCCGCCGTCCCAGTCGCTCAGCAGGCGGGCCACGTAATCGGCCATCACGTCCACGTCGCGCACGTGGCCGGGCTCGGCGGCCACCACGTCCCCGGCGGCGGCGCGCGCACCTATGTCCTGTATCTGGCGGCCGAAGAACGGCTTGTTGGCCAGCACCATCTTGAAGCCGTTGTATTCAGGCGGATTGTGGCTGCCGGTGACCATCACGCCGCCATCGGCCTGCTGGCTGATCGCGGCGTAATACAGCATCGGCGTGGGGCCGCGGCCGATGCGCAGCACCTCGATGCCGCTGGCCACCAGCCCGCGCACCAGTTCCGGCTCCAGGTCAGGCGAGGACAGCCGTCCGTCGTAGCCCACCGCCACCGTGCGCCCGCCCTGGCCGGCGACGATACTGCCGAACACCCGGCCGATGGCGAACGCATCGGCCGGATGCAGCGTTTGGCCCACCACGCCGCGTATGTCGTATTCGCGCAGCGAGGTCGGATCGAAACTGTGGCTGAAGCTGTCCATCATGCGTCCTGATATTTCCTGAGGAAGCCGCGCACCTGCGCCGCCATTTCCGGCCGTTGCAGGGCAAAGGCGATCTGGGCTTCCAGGAAGCCCACTTTGTCGCCGCAGTCGAAGCGCGTGCCGCTGTAGCGCAGGCCGTGGAACGGCGTGTTGCCGATCATCCGCGCCATCCCGTCGGTCAGTTGCACCTCGTTGCCGGCGCCGCGCTCCATCCGCGCCAGATGCTCGATCACGTCGGGCAGCAGCACGTAGCGCCCGATGATGGAAAGGTTGGAGGGTGCGTCTTCCGGCCTCGGCTTCTCCACCAGGCCGGTCACCTCCACCAGCCTGCCGTCGTCGCGCCCCACCTTGAGTATGCCGTACTTGTTGGTCTGGTCGGGCGGCACCTCGCACACCGCCACCACGCTGCCGCCGGTCTGGTAGTAGGCGTCCGCGAGCTGCTGCGTGCAGGGCGTATCAGACAGGATGAGGTCGTCCGGCAACAGGATGGCGAACGGATCGTCGCCGATGAACGCGCGCGCGCACCAGATCGCGTGGCCCAGGCCGAGCGGCACCTGCTGGCGCACCGTCACGATATCGCCGGGCGAGAGCTGTGCCGCGCGCAGCGTCTCCAGTTCGGCGTCGCGGCCGCGTTGCTTCAGCGTGGCCTCCAGCTCGTAGGCGACGTCGAAATGCTCCACCAGCGCGATCTTGCCGCGTCCGGTGATCATGCAGAACTGCTCTATGCCGGCGGCCCGCGCCTCGTCGACGGCATACTGGATCAGCGGCCTGTCCACGACGGGCAGCATCTCCTTGGCCATGGCTTTCGTCGCCGGCAAGAACCGCGTGCCCAGGCCGGCCACGGGCAGCACGGCTTTTCGGAGTTTCTTGACCACAAAGGCTCCTTGGATGTCGGGCGGAGACAAGGCGACGGGTGACCGGCCCGCCGGGCGCCGGCCTGAACGCCACACCTGCGGCCAGGGTTGTCCGCGGCGCGAAACTGCCCCGGCTGGCGGGCAGGATCAAGGCATCGGCCGCCTGGCGGGCACGAAGCGGCTGCGCTGTTGCAAGTCCGCGCCCGGGGCGCTAGACGATGCGCCCGGCCACTACGTCCCGTTCGTCTAGAGGCCCAGGACAGCGCCCTCTCACGGCGCTAACAGGGGTTCGAATCCCCTACGGGACGCCAATCCTTCAACGCGCTGGCGGCTCTTCCCCCGACGCGGCCGGATTACCCGGACACCCTGCTTTCGCGCGGCACAGCGACACGGTCGCCAAAGCAGGCCGAAGCGCCCCGAAAGAGCTGCCCGCGCATGAGCGATGCGGAGCCGGTAGCGCTTGCCCGCGCAGCACGACGGACACCCGAGTGCAGGCCTTCGCCGACACTGCCCGCCTGACCAGCGGACGAGCCGCGTCGTGCGTGGCGGTCTCACTTGGCGGACGAAGGCGGCGCGTGTCCCAGAGCGGCTCTGCCCTTGCCCGCGCGCTTCGCCCGGTAGCAGGCCTGGTCGGCGGCCTCCATGAGTTCGGCGAAGTTCACATGGCCTGGGTCAACCATCACCACGCCGATGCTCGCGCCCAGCCTGAAACCGGCGTTGTCACGGGTGAACCTGAACCGGGCCACCCCGGCGCACAGGCGGTCGGCCGCCCGCAGCGCGCCCTCGGACGTGTCGCAGCCGAGCACCACGGCGAACTCGTCGCCTCCCAGTCGCCCCACGTGTTCGACCTCCTGGTCGCGCAGTTCCTCCCGGAGAAGCCCGGCCACCTGCTGGAGCACGCGGTCGCCGGCAGCGTGCCCGTGTGCGTCGTTCACCTGCTTGAAGCCATCCAGGTCGATGACCAGCAAACCGGCGGGCTTTCCGGCCGAAAACGCCTTTCGTTGCAGGACGTCCTCGAACGCCCGCCGGTTCAACAGGCCCGTCAGGGGATCGCGGCTCGCCTTGTATTCCAGGTCGCGCTCGCGGCGCCGCTCCGCCGACACGTCCCTGAAGACGATGACATGACCCAGGCAGTCACCGGACTTCCCCAGCACCGCCGAGACCGTCCCATCGACGTCCGCATCCTTGTCCCGGCCGACCACCACCATGTTTCGCGGAAAGGCGCATGGCCCGGTGTGCGGACGCGGAAACAGCAGCGCCCGTCCTGAGCCATGCTCGACCGCATGGGCGACGTCGCCGAACGCGCGCCCGATGACCTCGCCGCTGCATCCCAGCAGCCGCTCCGCTTCGGGATTCAGCCACGAGACGGTCCCGGACGCGTCGGTGGTGATGACTGCCTCGCCGATGGATTCCAGGGTGACGCGGAACTGCTCTTGCTTCTCTGCGAGCTCGCGCACCATCCGGCGCCATTCGGTGATGTCCTGGAACGCGCCGATCAACCGCACGACGCGGCCATCCTCGATCTCCGCCGTGCCGACCGCCCGTGCCCAGAAGCGCCGCCCGTCCGCCGCGACCATCGGCAGCTCGAGATCCCAGCCGGTGCCGGTGGCCACGGCGCGCTCCACCGCCTCGCCGATGAGCGTGCGCGCCTCGGGTTCGTAGAAGGCGATGGCCTCTTCCAGGGTCGGCTGGTAACCCAGCGGCTTGGCGTGTATCAAACACGTCTGGTCGGACCACAGCACCTGGCGGGTCGCAGCATCCACTTCCCAGCCACCCACGCCAGCCGCGGCGCTCGTGCGCGAGAGGAGAGCCTGGCTGAGCCGGAGGGCCGCCTCGACCTCCTTCCTCGCGGAGACGTCCCTGACGACGTCCTGGAACGCCACCGGGCGGCCCGACTGATCGAACTCGACCCGGGGCTGCCCCTCGAGCCACACCCAGCTTCCGTCCTTATGGCGGGCCCGGAACTCGTAGGGCGCGGCAGGGGCACCGGGCCCCGCCTTCACCAGACGCTCGAACACGGCACGCATCGGCGCCACGTCCGCCGAATGGGTGAACGACATGACCGTACGTCCAAAAACCTCGTCGGGGCGATAGCCGAGCACCCGTCGCACCGCGGGCGTGACGAACAGCACCGTGCCGTCCGGCGCCATCGTCGCAATCATCTCGTTGGCGCTCTCCGCGAGCAGCCGGTAACGGGCCTCGCTGGCGGACAGGGCGGCGGTCCGGCGTGCGAACTCCGCCTCCAACGTGTCGTGCATCTCCTGAAGCCGCTCCTCTGCGGCCCGGCGCGCCGAGACGTCCTCGACCGCCGCGATGAAGTAGCCGGGCAGGCCATCGGCAGCCCAGACCAGCGAGACGGTCAGGTTGCACCAGACGAGTGAGCCGTCCGCCCTGCGGTATCTCTTCTCCATGCTGTAGCTGTCGATCTCGGCCGCCAGCATGGCCTCCATCCTGTCCAGATCGGCTTCCAGGTCGTCGGGATGGGTGAGCTCCTGGAAGGTCGTCGCCAGGAGAAGCTCGCGGGAGTAACCCAATGTCGCGCACAGGCGCTCGTTGACCTCGAGCCAGCGCCCCTTCGGTGACACATGCGCCAGGCCGACAGGTGCCTTGTCGAACGTGAGACGAGAGCGTTCCGTCACGGACGTAGGCACGCATGGCGAGACGTTCGCCTCGCAATCCGGCCAAGCTGGTTGCAGCAGCCCCATTAAGCGCTCCATCGGCAAGAAGCCCGCGGCAAGAGCAATCACGCTGGCGTGATATACCGGGCCAGGTCGGCCTACAACCTATGGTAGCAGCTAACTGGTTAATCCCTTGTGCAGCCTTCCTCTACTGTGGTGCCCGAAAGACACCTCTTGGCAACCGGAGCGCCGTCCCCGCCAGCAGAAATCGTCGCGGGCAGCCGCCGGTGCCGTCCAAGGCGGGCGCTGCGCCATCCACCGGCCGTGCTACGCATGGCCGTCCCGCAGAAAAGCATCCGCCGTGCGCAGGCTCAGCGCCATGATGGTCAGCGCCGGGTTGGCGGCGAGCGAACTCGGAAACACCGAGTTGTCGCAGATCCAGAGGTTGGCGATGTCGAAGCTGCGGCCCACCGGATCCACCACCGCGTCGTCGGGCCGCGTGCCCATGCGGCAGGTCCCGATCGTGTGCGCCGAGCGCTGCATGGACCAGATGTCGCCCGCGCCGGCGGTCTCCCACAGCGCGGTCATGACGCGCACGGCATGGCGGTCGATCGCCCGCTCGTTCGGGCCGTAGCTGTAATGCACCAGCGGCTTGCGCAGGCCGGTGGCGTCGGTCTCGTCGGACAGCTCCAGGAAGTTGCCCGGCTGCGGCAGGCATTCGCCGTTGATGCCGATACCCGCCACATGATTGTAGCGGTCGATGTAGTCCACCAGCTTCTGCCCCCACAGCCCGCGGCCGCGTGCCACGCCGTTCGCCCACGTCACCGGCACCACGCCCAGGCTCTGCATCAGGTAGCCGCCGACGAAGTCGGCATCTTCCGGCCGCGTCATGTCCTCGCTGATCAGCGACGAGGGGTAGCCCTTGTTCATGCGCATCTCGTCGGAAAAGGTGCCCCAGACCTGCGTGGCCACATGCGCCATGTAGTTGCGCCCGACCTGGCCGCTCGAATTGGCCATCGCGTTGTGCAGCAGCAGCCGCGGCGTCTCGATCGCGCCGGCGCAGAGGAACAGGGCCCGGCAGCGCTGGCGATGGTCGGCGCCGTGCTGCCGGTAGATCACGGCGCAGACCTGGCCGGCCGCGTCCCGCTCGATGCCGTGCACGAAGCTCTCCGGACGTATCTCCGCCCCGGCCGCGACCGCCGCCGGCAGGTAGGTCACGTCCATGCTGGTCTTGGCGCCGATCCGGCAGCCCTGGTGGCAGTAGCCGCAATTGATGCAGGCCTGCCGCGCCGGCCCGTCCGCCTGCGCGAAGTCGCGCGAGACCAGGGCGGCCGGCGCGTCGGTGGCGCGTATGCCCATCGCGTCGCAGGCCGACTGCATCAGCTGCGCCGGTGCGTTGCGCGCCACCGGCGGCAGCCTGTAGCGCCTGTCGGGATCCCACGGATACACGGCGGGACCGGAGACGCCGAGGAAGCGCTCCACCTCCTGGTAGTAAGGCAGCAGCGTGGCGAGATCGACCGGCCAGTCCGCCCCCTGTCCGGATTCGGTCCTGAGCTTCAGGTCGCGCTGATCGGCGCGCGGGCAGAACGCGCCCCAATGCAGGGTGGAACCGCCCACGCCCGTGCCGCTGTTGTTGCCGCCGAACGCCTCCGGCGTCGCCCCGCCGCTCAGGCGCTCGGCCATCCAGTAGATCTCGCCGGCGGCCACCTCGTCTGCGGTGAAATCCTCCGGGTCGTGATTGCGGCCGGCCTCCAGCGCCACCACGGCAAGCCCGGCGCGGGCCAGCCGCGCCAGCAAGGGCGAGCCACCGGCGCCGGTGCCGACGATGACGGCATCGACCACCGTGTCGCCCCCGTGCCGCCGCATCCGGTCGAGCTTCAAGGCATCGGCTCCGGCGGGCGCGGCAAGGTGGCGGCG
>CAHJWU010000162.1 GCA_903643085.1 Rhodospirillales bacterium | reverse complement strand
GGTGGTGCCCGTGCCGCCCGTCTGCGCGGACCGCGCGCCGGCATTGGCGCCTGCGGCGACCCCGGAGTTGGGCGCTCCCAGCCCTGGCATGTTGTCCAGCTGACGCGAAAGTTGCGCGATGTCATCCGAACAAGGACCGGCCATCACGGCCGCCGGCCAGGCGATCGCTGACGCCGCAAGAACCACGCTGTACAGTCGGTAGGAAAGCATGACGCGCCTCCGTATTGTTATGGTTGCGAAGACTAACGCCGGCAGGCAGGGACGGTTCGGGGCCTCCACACGCCTGACCGGGAACGGCGCCTCTCCAGCCAGGTACGCGTCCGCGCAAGGGACAAAATCTCTCCGGGGCGCAGCGCGGAGGCGTGTGCCCCAACCGGCAACAACTGAGAGTCCGTTCAAAAAACGTGGCCTGGCCTGCCAACTGGCGCGTCGCGGCCACCGAAGCGGAGTTGCCGCTGGGCAATGCGCACCGGAGCACAGCGAAAGCGCGTCAGACGGCCGCCGGAGCGCGTCTTCAAACGGAGGCTAAGCAAAAGCTTGCTTCGTCTTGCCGAAGAAGGTCTTGCTTGCTTTCTGGCAAACGCCCAGCAACCCGTAATCGCCAGCCCACCAGACAGCACAGGATGACGCCATGCCGGAAGCCAGCACAGGTGAAGCTGCGACGGCAGAGGCGCTTGCAGCCTTACGGCGCACCCAGGCAGAGGCGTATGAGCGGGAAGATTTCGCCGCCTGCTTCGCCGCGGACGAGCGGCTGGCCGCCGCCGACCCGGCGTATGGACGCTCCTACGTGCACGTCATGCAGAAAGTGCTGCACGCTCTGGCGCGGACCGTGACGGATGTCCGCTTCCTCCAGGTCGGCGGCATGGACGGCAAGCGTTTCGATCCGGTCTACGCGTTCGTCAAGCACTACCGCTGGTCCGGCGTGATACTCGAGCCGCTGGAGGATCTGTTCGCCGCCTTGACGGCAAACTATGCGGATTCGCCACAGGTGACGCCGCTGAACGCCGCGCTCATGGCATCAGACGGCAAGCGAGAGATAACGCGGGTGAGCCGTGCCGCGTCCCGCTCGGGCGTGGTCCCGGACTGGGCCGAGGGACTGGGCTCGTTCCACCCGGAGCGCAACGCGCTCGGCGGCGTGGGCGTGGAGGCAAGCCTGCACGCAGCGCTGCTGCGCCATTCGGCGCGCGAGACGGTGTCCTGCCTGACGCTCCGCTCGGTGGCGGACACATGCGGGCTGGACCGGCTGGACCTGCTGCAGGTGGATGCGGAAGGGTGCGAGCTGGACGTCATGCGGCAGGTCGTAGGTGAGGGCTACCGGCCGCGCGTCATACAGCTGGAGCACTGGGCGTTGCCGGACGGTGAGCGCGACGCACTCCTCTCGGTGCTGCACAGCCTGGGCTACCGTGTCTTGATGGGCGAGGCGGACCTGCTGGCGACAGATGCCGCCTGGTCGGCCGCCGCGGGCTGGCTGGCCGCGGAGCAGACGACCGCGCCGGCGCCGTCATAGCCCGCCGGCCTCAGGCACCCGCCGAGTTTCATACCAAGGCGGCGCTGCCTCTCCGGACGTTTCCGGCCGGTCGGGCGGCGTGAGCCAGCCGGGATAGCCAGCCGCGATCCTGGCGGATGGGGTGAGATTCGAACTCACGGAGGGCTTGCACCCTCGGCGGTTTTCAAGACCGCTGCCTTAAACCACTCGGCCACCCATCCTGACTGGCTGCGCGGACCACAGGCCCGCAGGCAAGCGCAGCGTCGAACGCCGCCCCGCCTGAGCGCCGGCGCCGGCTTGCGGTCGGAGGGCGGCATCTAGCCCGGCGCCCGCCACCATGTCCATTGCAAGGATCGTCCGCCTGCAAGCGCCGGTCGTGACTGCCGGCGGCGTCAGGCGCCCTCATGCGCAGGACCGCCCGGCGCCCCGCAAACCTGCTTCGTCCGGCCACGGTCCAGGGAGCGCAACACGAAGTTTTCGATAAGCAAAGGATCCACGCCTTCGGCTTCAAGCTCTTGCAGAAGGCGCTCCATGCCCAGATCGGGATGCTGGCGTGACCTAGCCATACAGATCTCCCCACTTTGTTGACGCCAGCGAACGTTCTACCTTAAGTTTATCCACAGCCGGCTTGCAACCCCGAGTCGCAATCATTCCGTGACTTTGTCGGTAAACTTGTGGGTTCGCCCGGTTGGCCAGCCACCCGCCACGCCGCGTCGGACGCGGCAAGCAGGCACCGGAGCTGACGGCAGCGTCGCACCGGCCGCGCATCGAGACAGAACGCGCGCTCACCCAGCCACCGCCCCGCCAGGCCCGTCTTGGTCCGCGCATCTGCACCGCTCGCCCGCTGCGCTGCCCGACAATTCCCCGCCGGCGTGGCTCCACCACCCCCGCCGCGTCGCCCGGCTTACCGGAGTGTCCAACCAGGCCCGCTTTGCGCGGGAACGAAGCGGCCCGGTGAACGGTTAGCATGTTTGGACAGGATGACGGGTCATGTGCGTATTGCTGGTTGAGGACGAACCCATGATCCGCGAAGTCATGGCCGAGACCCTGCAGGACGCGGGGTTCGACGTCTATCCGGCGTCGAGCGGTGACAGCGCGCTTGAACTTCTCAGCAACCCGCCCAGGCATTTCACCATCCTGATCACGGACTTCCACATGCCGGGACAGGCCGACGGCGCCGAAGTCGCCGCCCGCATGCGCAACCTGGATCCAGGCATCCCTGTGATCATCGCCACCGGCCGCCCCGAAGTCCTGCAGGCGAGCTGGCGCGAGGAGCTCGGCTATTGCCTGCTAAGGAAGCCCTATCTGCCAAGCCAGCTGGTCAGGCTCGTCCGCTCCCTGCTCGGGCGCTAGCGCCTGCCTAGCCCTCGATCATCCGCACCAACGTCTCCAGCCGGTCCGCCTCCTCAAAAGGCTTGTCCCACCTCAGCCGGGCCACGCGCGGAAACCGCAGCGCCACACCCGATTTGTGCCGCCCGGAATACTGCGCGGCATCGAACGCCACCTCCAGCACCAGCCCGCGCTCCACCTCGCGCACCGGCCCGTACGCCCTTGTCGTATGGTTGCGTATCCAGCGGTCCAGCCGCACCAGTTCCTCGTCGGTAAACCCCGAATACGCCTTGCCAACCGGCACCAGCTCGCCGTCCTCGCGCCAAAGCCCGAACGTGTAGTCCGAATAGAAACTGCTGCGCTTGCCATGCCCGCGCTGCGCATACATCACCACCGCATCGATCGTCAGCGGATCGCGTTTCCACTTCCACCACAGCCCGCGCGGACGTCCCGGCACGTAAGGACTGTCCAGCCGCTTCAGCATCAGCCCCTCGATGCTTGCCGCCCGCGTCCCCGCGCGTATCGCGACCAGCTCCTCCACGCTCCCGAACGCGATCAGCGCGGACAGGTCCATCCGTCCGGAAGGGTGGCGCGCCAGCCACGCCTCCAGCCGCGCCCGGCGCGCCACGAACGGCAGCGCCCGCAAATCCTCCGCGCCGTCGAACAATATGTCATACAGCCGCACCCGCAGCGGAAACGCCGCCACGATCTTCGCCGCCGCACTCTTCCTGTTCAGCCGCTGCTGCAAATCCGCGAACGGCGCCACCACCCCGTCGCGCACAACCAGCAACTCGCCATCCAGAACCGCGTCCGCAGGCAAAACCCCGGCCAGGTCCGGAAACGCGCCCGACACGTCCTCCGCCCCGCGCGAGAAGATGCGCTCCCCACCAGGTGCGCGCACCAGCTGCACCCGTATCCCGTCCCATTTCCATTCGGCCGCGAACGCGCTCGCCTCCAGCGCCGCCAGATCGCCCGCCTCCAGCGGATGCGCCAGCATGGGCGGCCGGAACACCGGCGCCCCGGCCGCATCGGGCGCCCCCGTCCGCCCCTCCAGCCAGTCCCACAACGCCGCGTAAGGCGGCGACAACCCGTGCCAGACCTCCTCCACGTCGTCCGGCGCCACAACCTGCCCGTGCGCCGCGGCAAACTCCGCCAGTGCCGTCTTGGCCAGCCGCGCGGACGCCCCGACACGCAAGGAGCCGGTGATCAGCTTCAGCAACGCATACCGCACGTTCGGCCCGGACCCGTCCAGCCACGAGCTCAACACTCCGGGCAGCTCCCCCTTGGGCCGCGAACGCAACGTGGCCACGATCTCCGTCACGCTCGGCGGCGCCGCCTCCGTCCTGGCCGGCCAGATCAGCGCCACCGTCTCCGCCAGGTCCCCGACGAAATCGTAGGACAATCCCAGCAGCAACGGATCGACCCGCGCCTCCGCCACCTGTCGTATCAGCCCCGCCTTCGCCGCGGTAAAACTCAGCTCCCCGGTCAACGCCGCCAGCGCCCATCCACGGTCCGGATCGGCCTCGGTCTCGAAAAACCTGCGCAGCAGCGCGATCTTCGCCAACCGGCCCGGCGTCAGCGTCAGGCGATCCAGCAGTTCGGCAAAGGCGATCATAGGAAAGCAAGCAGTTCTTTTTTAAAAAAAAGAACTACTTTCTTGCTTAAACACCAGCTCACGCCCAGCCACAGCGAAATCAACTTGCAGCACGCGCCGTCTCACCGGCTTCCGCGCCGCTTCGCACGCGTGCAATATCGGCGTGGCATAACGCCAGACGTCGCCGGCGTCCGCCAGGCAGGCAGGCGTGCCGTAGCGTCACACCCGCGAACCGCCGTGCCCCATCAGTCGCGAACGAAAGCGGGTCTGGCGAAGTCGCCCAGGACACTAAGCCGCCTCCTCCAACCCGTCATCCCCATACCCAAGCAGCCGCAGCGCCCGCCCCTTACGCCCGCTCAACGCGATCGCATGCAGCAACGCCTCCTCCGCCCCATGCGTCACCCAAACCTCCGGCGCCCCCACATCATCCAGAGTCTGCAGCAATTCCGGCCAGTCCGCATGGTCGGAAATCACCAGCGGCAGCTCCACCCCCTTCGCCCTTGCCCGCTGCCGCACCGTCATCCACCCGCTCGCCAGGCACGTCACCGGATCGGCCAGCCGCCTTGCCCACCTGTCCGCTATCGCCGAAGGCGGCGCCAGCACGATAGCGCCGGCCAGTCTCTCCCGCGCCTCCCCGGTCGCCGCCCGCAACGCCCCCAACCGCACGCCCAGCCGCTCATAGGCCGCGCATAACGGCATCAACGCCCCATGCAGGTAGATCGGCGCGTCCCACCCCGCCTCCCGCAGCAACGCGATCAACCGCTGCGCCTTGCCCAGCGCGTAACACCCCACAACATGGCTGCGCTCCGGAAACAACGCCACGCTCGCAATCAACTTGCGCGCCTCGCCGATCGCCGGCGGATGCACGAAGATCGGCAAAGCGAACGTCGCCTCCGTCACGAACACGTCGCAGGCAATCGGCACGAACGGCGCGCAGGTCGGATCAGCGGCCCGCTTGTAATCCCCGCTCACCACCGCGCGGCTCCCCGCAAACTCCATCGCCACCTGCGCGCTGCCGAGCACATGCCCCGCCGGCTGCACCCAGACCCGCACGCCCCCCATCTCCACCACCTCGCCGGGCACCAGCACCTGCTGGCTCACCCCACTCCGCCCCTCGCCCATGCGCACGTCCATGATCGCCAGCGTCTCGGCCGTCGCCAGCACCGCCTGGTGGCCCGACCTCGCATGGTCCGCATGCGCGTGCGTAATGATCGCGCGCTCCACCGCCACCAAAGGATCGATGTAGAACTCTCCCGGGCGGCAGTACAGGCCCTCAGGGCGGACGCAGAGCCAGGTGTCGGGATGCGGCATCTCTACAACCTACACATGTCTGGCGGTTCTATAAGCCCGCACCTGTATAAATGCGGTTTTGCTACCGGCCCGGTCCCCGTCCAGCCAGCACGCGACCTGGTGCCGCTTCTCCACACCCAGTAAAAACAAGAGCAGCATCGGCGCCCAGACGCAAACAAGCGCAACGGCAAGCCCGGTAGCCCGTCGGCGCGTCCTCGGCGCCAGAAACGTGTATATGCCCACGCATAACCCGCTCGTTGCGAGGTCCTGAGTCAGGTTTACAAAATCAGGCACCATCAGCCGCAAACTTCGACTGTGCCCTCAGCGCCAACCAGATTGGCCTTGTCAGACAACCGTATCAAACAGGGTGCGACCACAACCAGATGCAATTCAAACGTTCGTTCCCGTAACGAGCGCCAGTCCACTTCGATCTGCCCTGCGCAACGTCGACATCCCAGCCCAAAACTACCGGCAACACAGCTACCTCACCCACTTTCAGCAACCCGCCACACCGGCTATCGTCCCGACATGACCGGAACATTACCAGAACCCTTCGCCACCTGGTTCGCCGCCCGCGCCTGGACCCCACGCCCCCACCAGCTCGCCCTCCTCGCCGCCGCCACCGCCCGCGAGAACATCCTCCTCATCGCCCCAACCGGCGGCGGCAAGACCCTCTCCGGCTTCCTCCCCACCCTACTCGCCCTCACCAGCCCCCGCGCCGCCCCCACCCTGCACACGATCTACATCTCGCCCCTCAAAGCCCTCGCCGCCGACATCGCCCGCAACCTCACCACCCCCGTCGCCGACATGTCCCTGCCCATAACCATAGACACCCGCACCGGCGACACCCCCAGCGCCCGCCGCCAGAAACAGCGCGACTCCCCCCCGGACATCCTCCTCACCACCCCCGAATCCCTGGCCGTCCTCCTCTCCCAACCCAGCGCCACCCAGTTCTTCGCCAACCTGCAGACCATAATCATCGACGAAATCCACGCTCTCGCCGGCACCAAACGCGGCGACCAGCTCGCCCTGGGCCTGGCCCGCCTCGCCACCCTCGCCCCCCAGGCCCGCCGCATTGGCCTCTCCGCCACCGTCGCCCACCCGCAGGCGCTGAACGCCTACGTCGCCACCGGCGCCACCGCCCGCACCATAACCGTCCCCCCGGGCGCGCCCCCCGCCTTGCGCATGATGCTCCCCGAGCAACGCATCGCCTGGGCCGGCCGCATGGGCCTGGCCTCCGCCAGCATGATCCTCGCCCAGATCGCCGCCGCCGGCATGACCATCATCTTCGTCAACACCCGCGCCCAATCCGAGCTCCTCTTCCAGGAACTCTGGCGCCTCAACGAAGCCACCCTCCCCATAGCCCTGCACCACGGCAGCCTCGACCTCGCCCAACGCCTGCGCGTCGAAGCCGCCATGGCCCACGGCGACCTGCGCGCCGTCGTCGCCACCTCGTCGCTGGACCTCGGCATAGACTGGGGCGGCGTGGACCAGGTCATCCAGGTCGGCGCCCCGAAAGGCACCTCCCGCCTCCTCCAGCGCGTCGGCCGCTCGAACCACCGCATGGACGAAGCCTCCCAGGCCATCCTCATCCCCGCCAACCGCTTCGAAGTCCTCGAATGCCAGGCCGCCATCCAGGGCGTCGCCGCAAACGAACTGGACGGCGACCCGCCCAACCCCGGCGGCCTGGACGTCCTGGCCCAGCACCTCCT
>CAHJWU010000161.1 GCA_903643085.1 Rhodospirillales bacterium | reverse complement strand
CCATCCTTCGACAGGCAGGAAACGCGCCTGCTTTGCGATCAAACGTCCGTTCCTGCCGGGTGCGCGTGCGAACGGGCCGCGGCAGCGCCGGTTCAGGGAGGTGCTATCTCGTCCTGCGCGTCCTGGCTGCGCGAGTCCTTCTTCTTCGCCTTGCTCTTTGTCTCGACGATGTTCCAGGTGATGTCCGTCTGCCCCTGCGACATCGGGCTGATGGCGCCGCTGACCTGCACGTCCACCGGCTTTTTCGCCGCGGCATAGGCGGCGATGATCGCCTTCTGCGCAGCCGCGATCTTGTCGTTGCTGAGTTCCTGACCGGGTGTGAGGCCGGCCGCGATCCTCAGCTGATCGGTCGTCAGGACCTTGTTGCCGGCGAAGATCTCGGCATGGAGCTTGGGCAGGACGTGGTTCACGACCGGGGCCTGCGCGCCCTGGTCGTCGATCGCGTAGATCACCTCGACGTGGTTCTTCGGCAGCGCCCGCATGCTGGTCTTGATGCTGCCGACCACGTTGGCCTTCTTGAGCACGTTGCCCACGTCGTCCTGGCCGGCGACGATGTCTGCCTGGGTGACGTGGCTGCCCTTGTGCATGTTCAGGCCGTCGAGGATCGTCTGGGTCGGCACCGTCTTGCTGCCGGTGACCGTGATCTTGTCCACGGTGTAGGTGGTGTCGGCGCGTGCGGCGCCGGCGGCCAGCAGGGTGGTGCACAAGGCTGCGGCGGCGGAGAGGTTCTTCATGGTCGGCTCCATCTTCGGATGGGCGATCCAGCGCATATGACGGGGTTGCGTCAAGACGTTGGCCGTTGGCAAGGAAGCAGGGCGTGCCGTTCTGCAGAACGGACCGCCTGCGTCTACGCCTTGAGCCCGTGCAGCAGCACGGCGGCCGCCTGCGCCACGTTCAGGCTCTGCACCACGCCCGAACCGGCGATCCGCACCTCCCGCCGGCACGCCGCCAGCACCGGCGCGGACACGCCGTGCTCCTCGCTGCCGAGCACCAGCGCCAGTGGCCTGTCGCGCGGCATGTCGCCCATCGCCATCGCTCCCGGCCGCAGCGTGGCGGCCACCGTGCGGTACAGCGGCCCGAGTGCCGCCAGGAGCGCCGGCAGGTCACGCGAGCGATACAGGTCCAGGTATTCCAGCGCGCCTTCCGCAGTGCGGTAGGCGGCGTCAGACGGCAGTGCGGCGCCCGGCACGTGGTGGATCAGCAGCGTGGTCACGCCGAAGAACGCGGCGCTGCGGGCGATGGCGCCGAAATTATGCGGGTTGCCTATGCCGTCCAGCACCAGAAGCAGGGGCACCCGCGGCGGGGAGGCCGGCTCCATGACCGGCACCACGCGGGCGCGCGCCACCGCTGCCAGGCCGCCGTGATGGGCAGTGCTGGCGGCGCGCGTCATCTCGTCGGGCGGCAGCAGGCGATACGGCACGCGGCGGCGGGCCAGCTCGGCGCAGAGCGGGCCGGCTATGCCGCGCATCGCTTCGGTGTAGAACAGGCGCAGCACGGCCTCCGGCCTGCGGTGGAACAGGGCGGCCACCGCGCGGGCGCCGCAGATCGTGTCGGTCTGCATCGGCGGCACGTCCGCTTTGGGGGAGCAGGTGTCAACCGCACGCGGTCCCGAGATACTGTTCGCCGACGCGCGCTTCGTGGTGCTCAACAAGCCGGCCGGCCTGCCCGTGCATCCCGGGC
Organism: Rhodospirillales bacterium; assembly: GCA_903643085.1. Lineage (GTDB taxonomy): Bacteria > Pseudomonadota > Alphaproteobacteria > Acetobacterales > Acetobacteraceae > BOG-908. The sequence goes on along the minus strand of CAHJWU010000161.1, from coordinate 5,733 downwards.
CGCGCAGCCGGCGGTCGGTGGAGGACTGGTTTCCGCTGCTGAGCCGGCGACGGGACGGCCCGTGGCTGGCGCACCGGCTGGACGCCGATACGTCCGGCTGCCTGGTGATCGCGCTGCGGCGGGCGGCGCTGATCGCCGCACAGGCCGAGTTCGCGGCGGGGCGCGTGCGCAAGACGTACTGGGCGGTGGTGCGCGGCCGGCCGGCCGGCGAGAGCGGCAGGATCGAGGCGCCGTTGGCCAAGCGGAGTTCGCCGCAGGGCTGGCGCATGGTGGCCGACCCGGCAGGTAATGCCGCCGTTACCGAGTGGCGCGTGCTGGGCGCCCAGGATGGCAGGACCTGGCTCGAGCTGCATCCACGCACCGGCCGGACGCACCAGATACGGGCACATTGCGCTTTACTCAGCTGCCCGATCGCAGGCGACCCGATCTACGGCGGCGGCAGTGGGCCGCTGCAACTTCTTGCCCGGGCGATCTGGCTGGGAGTCTCGCCGCCCGTGTCGGCTGTGGCACGATTGCCGGATCATATGACATCCCCGTTTGGCAGCACGCCATCTTTTCTCACGGAGCAGGAGAACTCGGGTTATACCAATCCGCTCCAAGCGTAATACATGGAAGCAGGCAATGCTTTTAGAAAAACGGACTAGAAGACTTTCGCTTCCTCGCACGTACGGCGTCCGGGTGCTTGCGTATTGTGAGAGGCAGCTTGGCTCGCGCAGATATCGAAGCGTTGCCAAGGCGGGCTGATAATGAACGCTGCGTCCGGGCGGCATACTTCGCCCGCACAGAACCGGCGACTCGTTTTCGATGCCTATCTTCCGCGAAGCCCGACAAGCCACACCAGGCTTCCAACCGCGCACATACAAGCAAAAATCGCCAGCGTATCCACGGTGCCGTTCCTTCCAGCGGTCGCCACAAAAGCCAGATAGGCCGCGTATGCAGCTCCCGCGACGCTCAGCCAAAGTATCAGCGTAATTAATCCGCCGATGAGCATGCTCAGCCCGGCCCCGAGCTGCTTCCACCTAGCGGCCCGGTCTGCGAATAGAACTGCAAATCCCAGAGCCAGCCCTATCGCGCCTATATTGCCGATGTTGCCTACCGGGTCCAACCGGGCTTCGATCTGCCAGGCGGACCACACTGCCATGAACAGGAATGCGAGGCCGGCGCATCCCAGGGCCAACGTCAGGAAATACCAGGGAGATGGGGGCTTGTTTTCGGGCGGGCCTTGCGACGCCATCAGCCGTGCACCGCGACCGTATGGGCACGCAGGCGCCGGAGGAATTCATTGAGCAGGCTTGGCTCGGACTTCCACTCCTCGCGTCCCAGCAGAACCAGCCCGACAGCGCCCGCCGCGCGCGGGCTGAACTCGTGAACAATGGCTGCCCTGATCTGCTCGGACCTGAGCTGCGTGCGCAGGTGGGCACGCTCGGCGATGTCGGCATACCGTCTGGCGCGACTGGCGCTTGATGTGCGCGCGGCCAACGCTTCGGCCGTGTTAGCGGTTGTCCTGGACATCTGGCTGAGCTCTTCCACTTCGCGGAACTCGCGTATCGCTTTCAATCCACCCCAGGCCAGATCAGGAAGCGTGGCTACGGTCGCGACAAGCCGTATGGTTTCAGTCTGCTTCCTGAACGCCTCGGCGCCTTCCTCGTCGCCGCCCATCTCCTTGGCATATGCTATACCGTCGGTGCCTGCCAGAACCACGCTGCCGGCGAAGGCGATAGCGCCCAAGGCGCCGATACCGGTGAAGATCAGGGCCACGGACAGACCGACGCAAACAATGTCCAGCACCACCCCAGCGCCGTCATCGGCATGGGACGTGAACAGCTTTCCGAGTGCGTTGCCGAGCGCCTGGCCGGCGGCGAGGTTTGCCTGGCTGTTGGCGAGCTCCGCGTCACCGTAACGCCTTAGCGCATCGCTGAAGAAGGCCTCGAACTTCGCCAAAAACCCGTGCGGCTTGGGCGGTGGCGGTGCGGGAACGGGACCGAGTTCGAAAACGGCGGCGTCGCCGAACCCGTTACTGTCCCGGCGGGGAGCACGCAAGGGGGTGAGAGTACCGTTTGCAAACCAGGCCACGCCCAGGTCAGGCCCGCAGGCTCTGTCGACAAATCGGCACAAACACTCTCGCGCATCAGGGCCGTTTGCATACAGACCCCAATCGGGGGTCAACACAGTTGCAACCATCTTCGACACCCCCGTTTGGTCGTCCGTATCCTGCAGGTCGTGGACGACGATTGCACACACCCGCGTGGCGAAACTGCTTTTTCTAGCGGAAGTTGCAACGGCTGTCCGACGTTCAGCCCGGCCGGCTACCCCAGCAGGAACCACAGCCGGAACAGCTGCGTCTCCGCCCAGCTCTGCCGTTTCAGCCCGGGATGGCGCAGCGCGCGCAGACGCAGGCTCCAGCCGTCGTGCAGCCCCTCGGAGATGAGGGCGAGCGACTCGCGCGCGGCGGGAGACAGCAGCTCCGGCTGCGACGCCAGCGCATCCATGTGCGCGCGGAAGGTGCGCATGAACACGTGCGGGCCGCGCCGTATCGCCGCCCAGGCGCGCCGCGCCGGAGAGAGCGGAACGCCCACCGCGTTGCGGGCGTGCTGGCGGTAGAGCACGGTCGGCCTGTCGTCGGCGATCACGGCGCCGCCGCAGGCGGAGACCAGCACGTAGGCCCACCAGTCATGCAGGGACTCCGCGGCGGGCGCCTGCGCCTCTGCCAGCAGGCCGGCGGCTTCCGCGTTCAGCATCACGGTGCAGCCGGTGGCCACGTTCTGGGTCATCGAGCGCGGAAAGCCCATGCGCCCGCGCACCGGCGCGCTGAGCCGGATCGGCGTGAGGTCCGCGCCCACCAGGCGCTGCCTCGCGCAGTACAGCGCCGGCTGCCCTGGCGGCACTTCGCCCAGGCCGCGCACGCCGCGCGCCAGCTTCTCCGGCAGCCACACGTCATCCTGATCGGCGAACGCCACGATCCGGCCGCGCGGCGCGCGGCGCAGCAGGCTGAGGAAACTCGCCGTGACGCCCATGTGTCCGGTGTTGTCGTTGAGGTCCACCACGCGTCCGGCGCCCGCGGCGCCGGCGAAGTCGCGCATCATCGCCGGCGTGGCGTCGTCGGAGCCGTCGTCGCGCCAGAAGATCTGCCAGTCGGGATGCGACTGGGCGAGCAGGCTGTCGAGCTGTGCGTCCAGGAAAGCGGCGCCGTTCCAGGTGGAGAGCAGGATGGCGATGTCCGGCTGACGGTCCATGCGGTCAGGCGGATGCCACGGTGGCGGAAGCCGGGCTGGCCGCGCCGGAGTCCGACGCGGCGCAGGCGCGCGCGACGGCGGGGCCCAGGCTCTGCCGCCAGTCCGGCAGGCGCACGCCGAAGTCCGCGTGAAGTCTGGTGCAGTCAAGGCGCGAATCGGGCGGCCGGCGCGCCGGCGTGGGCCAGTCGGCGGTCTGTATGGCGTCCACCGGCGGGGCCGGCCAGCCATGGCGAGCGGCCTCTTCGAAGATTGCCAGGGCGAAGCCATGCCACGTCGTCTCGCCCCGGCCCGTGGCGTGGTAGATGCCGCCCAATCCCTGCTCCCCGCCGCTGCAGGCGGCCGCAGCAAGCAACCTGTCAGCCACCGCCAAAGTTGCCGCCGCCAGGTCGTCCGCGTTGGTGGGGCAGCCCTTCTGGTCGGCCACGACGCGCAGACGCGGCATACGCCTGGCCGCGCCGAGCATGGTCAGCAGGAAGTTCTTGCCCGCCGCGGCATACACCCAGGAGGTGCGCAGGACGACCGCGCCGGGGCAGGCGGCCAGCACGGCCCGCTCGCCCGCCAGCTTGGTGGCGCCATAGACTCCGGTGGGATTGGTCGCATCGCCTTCGTCGTAGGGCGCGCCTTTCAGCCCGTCGAAGACGTAGTCGGTGGAGACGTGCACCAGCTTGACGCCCAGCTCGCGGCACGTGTCGGCCACCAGGCCGGGGCCGGACGCGTTGGCGCGCGCGGCCGCCTCCGGCGCGCTCTCGGCGGCATCGACCGCCGTGTAGGCCGCGGCGTTCACCACGAGTGCCGGCCGGCGCTCGCGTATCGCCTGTCCGAGCAATTCCGGCCGCTCGAAATCGAACACCGGGCGTCCGACCACCTCGACGCGCCCAGCGCCGGCGCGCGCCAGCGCCTGGGCCAGTTGTCCGCTGCCGCCGGTGACGAGAATGCTGCCCGCCATCACGCGAACCAGCCCGCGGCATCCGCCCAGCCGGGCAGCACGCGGTCCTTGTCAGACAGCATTGCCTCGCCTGCCGGCGCCGGCCAGGGCAGGGCGAGTGTCGCGTCCGTCCACAACACGCCGCGCTCGCAGGCGCGGTCGTACGGGCCGGTCACCTTGTAGGCGACCTCGGTGTCCGGCGCGATCGTGCAGAAACCGTGCAGGAAGCCGGGCGGCACCCAGAGCTGGCTGCCGTTCTCCGCCGACAGCACGGCGGCCGCGTGCCGGCCGAAGGTGGGCGAGCCGGCGCGCGCGTCCACCGCCACGTCCCAGATGGCACCGCGCAGCACGCGCACCAGCTTGCCCTGCACGTGCGGCGCCACCTGGCAATGCAGGCCGCGCACGGTGAAGCAGGCGCGCGAGAAGCTCTGGTTGTCCTGCACGAAGGGCTCCGGCACGCCGGCCTCCGCCATGCGGGGCTGCGAGTAGGTCTCCGAAAAATAGCCGCGGTCGTCGCCGAAACGCGGCGGGGTAATCAGGAGGATCTCCCCGATGGCTAGCCGTTCGATTTTCATCGTGTTGTCCCCAGGAAGGAAGCAAGCGGTTCTTTTTTGAAAAAAAAACCAAAAAACTTTTACTTTCCGCATCTGCATTGGCCGGTTTGTTCCGGCAACATCGGCGTGCTGCAGCGTTGCGGAAACGAAAGTTTTTCTTGTGAGAAGCAGACCTTGCCTGCTGGCCTAGGCGTGAACTCCGTTCGCCACGTCCCGCAACAGGCGCCCCAGATCGGTCTTGCCAAGCCGGCGCGCGTGCCCGTGCAGCGCGTCCGCGTCGATCCACCCCATGCGATAGGCCACCTCCTCCGGGCAGCCCACCAGCATGCCCTGGCGCGACTGTATGGTCTGCACGAAGCTCGCCGCCTGCAGCAGGCTGTCCGGCGTGCCGGCGTCCAGCCAGGCGCAGCCGCGGCCGAGCTGCTCCACGTGAAGGCTGCCCTCTTCCAGGTACATGCGGTTTAGGTCGGTGATCTCCAGCTCGCCGCGGGCAGACGGCTTGACCGCGCGGGCGAACTCGGTGACGCGCGCGTCGTAGAAATACAGGCCAGTCACCGCCCAGGGCGAGGGCGGGACGGGCGGCTTCTCGACGATGTCCACCGCCTGGCCGGCCTCGTTGAAGGCCACCACGCCGTAGCGCTCCGGATCGCGCACCTGGTAGGCGAAGACGGTCGCACCTTCCGGGCGCAGGGCGGCCGCGCGGAACGACGTCGAGAGGTGTTCGCCGAAGATCAGGTTGTCGCCCAGGACCAGGGCGCAGGGCTGGCCGGCAAGCCAGCCGTCGGCGATCAGGAAGGCCTGCGCTATGCCCTCGGGGCGCGGCTGCTCGGCGTAGCTGAAGCGCACGCCCAGGCCCGCGCCGTCGCCCAGCAGGCGGCGGAACTGCGGCAGGTCGGCGGGCGTGGAGATGATCAGGATGTCGCGTATGCCGGCCAGCATCAGCACGGTCAGCGGGTAATAGATCATCGGCTTGTCGTAGACCGGCAGGAGCTGCTTGGAGCTGGCCAGCGTCACCGGATGC
>CAHJWU010000160.1 GCA_903643085.1 Rhodospirillales bacterium | reverse complement strand
CCGGCATGGGGGCCGCGCTCTACGGCGCCGCGTTGCACGGCGGCCTGCTGCCTGTGGCCACGCACCGCATCGACGCGCTCGATGCGCTGCTGCCCGCCTTGCGCAACGCGACCGCCGCCGGCACGCGCCTGGTGCTGATCTTCGTGGAGTCCCCGCACCAGAGGCCCGGGCTGGCCGCGGCGCTGCATGCCATCCCCGACCTGCAGGTCTTTCACCCGGCCGATTCCTGCGAAGCGTTGGAGTGCCTGGAGCTTGCGATAACGCACACGGCTGGCCCGAGTGTCCTGCTGGCCAGTGACGCGCCACGCCCCCTGCTCGCCGACCGGCCGGACAAGGCGCACTCCGCCCGTGGCGGCTACGTGGCGGCGCCCTCGGCCGGCCCGCGCGCCGCAACCCTCATCGGCAGCGGCCCCGACCTGGACCTTCTCTTTCAGGCGCGCCTGCTGCTCGTCCGGCGCGGCATACGTACCGCCATCGTGTCGCTGCCCTGCTGGAACCTGTTCGCGCGGCAGGACGCCGCCTGGCGCGAGGATGTGCTGGGCGCGGCGCCCAGGATCGCCATCGCGTCCGGCGGCGGGCTCGGCTGGGACCGGTGGATCGGACCCGACGGGCTGTTCCTTGCCCCGCCGGAAAACGCGGCCAGGCTGACCAATGCGGTAATGCGACATCTGGCCTACGCCGTATCGGTCTAGACACGCGCGGCGGGTTTCTAGATTAGCTATACGCAATGGCTTCTGGCGTTAGCCGCCGGATATTGCAACGCGATTTCGCAAGACATCACAGGAGACGAGCGTCAGATGGCAGTCAAAGTCGCGATAAACGGGTTCGGCCGGATCGGCCGGCTGGTGCTGCGCGCCCTGGTGCAGAGCGGCCGAACCGACGTGGAACCCGTCGCGATAAACGATCTCGGCAGCGTGGAAGCCAACGCCCACCTGTTCCGCTACGACAGCGTGCACGGCCGTTTTCCCGGGCAGGTGAGCGTCGAGGGTGACGCTATCACCATTCGCCACAACGGGCGCACCTACGGCCCGATCAGGGTGTCCGCCGAGCGTGACCCGTCGCGCGTGCCTTACCAGGGCGTCGACGTGGCGATGGAGTGCACCGGGCTGTTCACCAGCAAGCAGGCGGCCTCCGCGCTGATCGCCGCGGGCGCGCGGCGCGTGCTGGTCTCCGCACCCGCCGAGGGCGTGGACGCCACCATCGTGATGGGCGTCAACCAGCACGCCCTTAAGCCGGAGATGACGGTGGTCAGCAACGGATCGTGCACCACCAACTGCCTGGCCCCGATGGCCCGCGTGCTGCACGATGCCTGCACTATCGAGCGCGGCTACATGGTCACCATACACAGCTACACCGGCGACCAGCGCACCGTGGACACCCTGCACAACGACCTTCACCGCGCCCGCGCCGCCGCGCTCTCCATGATCCCCACCAGCACCGGCGCCGCCAAGGCGCTCGGGTTGGTCATCCCCGAACTGGTGGGCAAGCTGGACGGCACCGCCATACGCGTGCCCACCCCGAACGTCTCGCTCGTCTCGCTGGACGTGAACCTGGCCCGGCCGCCCGCCGACGTCGCCGCGATCAACGCGCTGTTCAAGGCGGCGGCCGCCGGCCCGATGAAGGGCATATTGGACTACAGCACGGAGAAGCTCGTCAGCAGCGATTTCAACGGCGTGGCGGCGAGCTGCACGTTCGACGCGACACAGACGGCGCGCGTGGATGGCGGCAGGCTGGTGCGTATCGCCGGATGGTATGACAACGAGTGGGGCTTCTCGTCGCGCATGTCGGACACGGCGGCGCTGTGGGGTAGCATGTAAGAAAGCAAGGCCTTCTTTTTTGAAGAAAAGAAGCAAAAAACTTTTCCTCCGCTGTCGCAGACCCTGCGGATAAATCCGCGACAGCGGAGTCAAAAGTTTTTTGCTTCTTTTTTTCAAAAAAGAAGGCCTTTCTTCCTTCCAAAAAGAGGAAGCCCCATGTTCAAGACCATCGACGGCATAGACGTGGCCAATAAGCGCGTCCTGCTGCGCGCCGACCTCAACGTGCCCGTGCGCGACGGCCGTATAAACGATCTCACCCGCATCGAGCGGCTCTCCCCCACCATACGCGAACTGGCCGACGCCGGCGCACGCGTCATCGTGGTCAGCCATTTCGACCGGCCGGGCGGCCAGCGGGTCGAGTCGATGTCGCTGAGACCCGTCTCCGCCGCCCTGCGGGACGTGTTGCGCCGGGACGTGTTCTTCGCCGACGACTGCGTGGGACCGGTTGCCGAGGACGCGGTGGCGCGTTTGGAGCCCGGCCAGGTCCTGGTGCTGGAGAACACCCGCTTCCACGCCGGCGAGGAGGAGAACGACCCGGAGATGGCGCGCCGGCTGGCGGGCCTGGCCGACATCTACGTCAACGACGCGTTCTCCGCCGCGCACCGGGCGCATGCGAGCACGGAAGGCGTGGCGCGTTATCTGCCGAGCCATGCCGGACGGCTGATGCAGCGCGAGCTCGAGGCGCTGTCCGCCGCGTTGGAGCATCCGGAGCGTCCGGTGGGCGCGATCGTGGGTGGTGCCAAGGTATCCACCAAGCTCGCTTTGCTGGGCAACATGATGGGCCGGGTGGACCTGCTGGTGATCGGCGGCGCCATGGCCAACACGTTCCTGGCGGCGCAGGGGGTAGAAGTCGGCCGCTCGCTGCAGGAGCCGGACATGCACCAGACCGCGCGAGAGATACTGGCCCAGGCGCGCGCCGGCGGCTGCGAGATCATCCTGCCGGTCGATGCGGTTACCGCCACCGAGTTCCGCGCCGATCCGCCGACGCGCATCGTGGAGATCGGCGCGGTTCCACCCGGCGCGATGATCCTGGACGTGGGACCCAGGACGGTGGCCCTGCTGCGCCAGCGTCTGCCCGCCTTGCGCACTCTGGTCTGGAACGGCCCCCTCGGCGCGTTCGAGACAAGGCCGTTCAACGCCGCGACAATGGAGCTGGCCCACGCCGTGGCGGAGGCGACCCAGGGTGGCCGCCTGCGCTCGGTGGCCGGCGGCGGCGACACCGTGGCGGCGCTGCGCCAGGCCGGCGTGCTGGACAAGATGAGTTACGTCTCGACGGCCGGGGGTGCTTTTCTCGAGTGGTTGGAAGGCAAGATGCTGCCTGGCATCCTGGCACTGCAATCCCTCGACGGGGTGGTGATCCCAGCGTGAGTGGCCACCATTCGTGTGGTTTTCCGCACGCAGGCAACTTTGTAATACTTATCAACTTTTTCATCTTTTCGTTGATCCGATATGCAAAACTCAGCATGGTCGGGCCATGGGCACGATCAGATCAGGTCTTCGTATGATCCGGCTGGCAGCTTTCGCCGGCATGACCGCCGTTCTCGGCGCCGCCGGGCCGGACATGAAGGTGCAGATCGGCGATGTCGAGCCGCTCGCCCAGCCGGAGCCGGCTGCCGCGAGGCCGTTGACCTTCCAGAACACGATCTACCAGGCCGCGCCGGTCCCCGATGAGGACGTGCAGGCCCCGCCCGGCACGGTGGAGACCGAGGCCCACCTGTCACCCAAGTTCCTGTTCCCCAACAGCCTTTATCAGGGCGACGGCTACTCCTACGCATCCAGCCAGCAGGGCACGCTTGAACGTCGCAAGGCGGGCGCCGCCGGGCTTGGGCTCAGCGTTCCTGTGGAGCAATAACTCTTCTGCGGGCGGCTTGGGTCGGCAAGTAAGCAAGGCCTTCTTTTTTGAAAAAAAGAAGCAAAAAACTTTTGCTCCTTCGACGCTGCTGATGCTTCCGCCTGTCGGGGTAAAACCCGCTGGTGCTTATGCTTGCTGGCTTTAGCCTTTCCGACGCGCCTCGGAGATGGCCGACTCAAGTGCCGCCTGGTCGACCGCACCCGGGATTAGGGTGTCGCCCACGATCCACACAGGCGTGCCCTCAACCTTGAGGTCGTGCGCCAACGCCAGGTTCGCGTCGATTTGGTGCGTGACGGCGGAGCCCATCATGTCGGCGGCGAGCTTGGCAGGGTCCAGCCCCAATGACCTGGCGGTCTCCCTGATGAGCGCGTCCGTCGGCTGGGCAGGGTTGCCCATGAGGGCGGTCTGCATCTTCTCGTAGCCGCCCTGGCGCTGGGCCGCGAGTATGGCGCGCGTCTCCAGCACGCTGGCCGGACCGAGCACCGGGATGTCCTTGTAGACCACCCGCAGCTTGTGGTCGTGCTGGATGAGCGCCTGTATGGCGGGCAGCATGCGGCGGCAATACGGGCAGCGCGGGTCATAGAACTCCACCAAGGTCACGTCGCCCTTCGGGTTGCCGGCGACCGGATCGCCCGCAGCGGCGGTCAGCGCATGCGCGCTGGCGCCGATGCGTGCTTTGTTGTCCGCCTCGTCATGCGCCTCGGCCTCTGCCCGCATGGCCACCACCGCATCGCGCAGTATGGACGGGTCGGTCTTCAGCGCGTCGCGCACGATCTGGATGATCTGCTGGCGCTGCGCCGGCGTGAAGCCGGGCTCTGCGGCGCAGGCGGGAGCGCTGAGGAGAAAGGTTGCTGCTAGCAGGATGGCGCGGCGCATGCGGAAGCCTTGTGGTTTTGCGGGGGGTGTAGCATCGGGCGCAGGGAAAGGCAGCAGGCAGCTTCTTGTTGAAAAGGATCAACAAACCCCTGCTTCCGCCATCTGCATCGTCGGCCGGTACCAACCTCCAGGCGCCCGTGCCCGCGTCAGCGGCGCCAGGAGCAAGAGTTGTGGTTTCACAAAAACCGCTTCCTTGCCCCGCCTCAGGATCACGCCTATTCCACCGGCTCCATTTCCAGGGCGGAGTGACAGTACCGGTGAGCACAGGCGTGGGCGGCCGGACACGGCAGGGAGTGGTGGTGGCCGTTGGCCTGTCATTGCTGGGCGGCGGGTGCGAGACCGTCCACAGCACGGTGCATAGCGTCAGCAAGACCCTGCTGGGCGGCCCGCTGGACCCGGGCGAGCACCTGAAGGGCTTCATCGGCGGCGTGGCGGCGGACGAGCCGCTGGCAGCACTCGCCGCGCGCGAGGTGCTGGCCACCGGCGGCAACGCGGCGGACGCCGCCGTGACACTGGGTTTCATGCTGTCGGCCACGCTGCCCTCGCGCGCCTCGCTGGGCGCCGGCGGCGCCTGCATCGCCTACCAGCCCGGCGCCGGCTCGCCCGGCCACGGTATCCCGCAGGCCGTCATGTTCACGCCGCGGGCGCCTGCGGTGAATGCCGGCGACCGGCCCGCTTCGGTGCCGATGCTGGCGCGCGGCATGTACCTGCTGGCGGCCCAGTACGGCTCCAGGCCGTTCGGCGCGCTGATCGCCCCGGCGCGTCAGGCGGCCGATGCGGGCTTCTCCATCTCCCGGGCGCTGGGGCGCGACCTGGCGCAGGTGCAGGGCCCGCTGCTGGGAGACCCTAACGCGGCGGCGGTCTTCGCGCCGAACGGCCAGCCGCTTGGCGAGGGCGCGCGGCTCGTGCAGTCGGATCTGGGCGCCACGCTGAACCAGCTCGCAGTGGTGGGTGTGGGCGATCTGTACACTGGCCTGATGTCGAAGCGGTTCGAAGAGGCAAGCCGGCTCGCCGGCGGGCCGGTGAGTGCCACTGACCTGCGGCGCAGCGCGCCGGTCCTGGCCAACCCCATCATCATACGCACCGGCGCCGACCAGGCAGCCTTTCTGCCGCCGCCCGCCGATGGCGGGCTGGGCGCCGCGGCCGCCTATCTCGACTACCTGCGCAGCAACACGGTGACGCAGTCGATGGCGGACGCCTCGATCGGTGCGGTGGCCGCCTGGCGCTCCGGCCAGGCAGGGCGGGACCCGCTGGCGCTGCTCCAGCACCCGCCATCTTCCGGCACGCTGCCCGCGCTGCCGGCGTCGACCAGCTTCGTGGTGATCGACCGCCGTGGCGATGCCGTGGCCTGCGCGATCACCATGGAGAACCTGTTTGGCACCGGGCGGGTGACCCCCGGCATGGGCATCGTGCTCGGCGCCTCCCCGGCGGTGAAGCCCTCAGCCCTGCTGACCGCGGCCGTGGTGTGGAACAGCGCGCATGATGCGTTCCGTGCAGCGGCGGCGGCGTCCGGGCAGAACGCGGCGGCTGTGGCGGGCGCCATCGGCGTGGGGCAGGCGATCGTGGGTGATCTGCCGCCGCATGTGCCGGTGCCGGAGCCTGGCCGGGTGGATGCGATCGGTTGCCCGCAATACGTGCCTGGCGGGGAGCAGAGCTGCCGGTTCTATTCGGATACGCGCAACGCAGGGCTTTCGGCGGGGGGAAGTTAAGCCAGGAGAACTCTCGGTTCTGCTCGCCTTCCTACCCCGCCTCGGCCGCCGCCACATCCAGCAGCCGCTCGATCACCTCCGGCTCCTGCGCCCCCGCTATCGCGTGACACCCCGACACCACGAAGCACGGCACCCCGTTTATCCCCAGCCGGTGCGCGCGCAGGTTTTCCGCATGCACGCCGTCCACCTCCGCCGTGCTCGCCAGGAAACTGCGCGCCGCGGCGGCGCGCAGACCGCAGCTCGCGGCGATGGCGGTCAGCACGGTGACGTCGCCGATGTCGCGCCCGTCTGTGAAGTGGGCGGCGAGCACGGCTTCCACCATCTCGTCGGCGCGGCCGAAGCCTGCGGACCAGCGCACCAGCCGGTGCGCATCCACGCTCGACGGCGTGCGTCGTATGCGGTCGAAGCGGAACATCACGCCCTCGGCGCGGCCGATATCCGTGACGGAGGCGTACATGCGGCGCGCCCGTTCCTCGCCGCCGAACTTGCGCAGCACGTAGTCGCCGCGCGACATGCCGCCGCGCGGCATGTCCGGATTCAGCAGGAAAGGGCGCCAGCTTATGTCTATCAGCAGATCCGGCCGGCGGGTTATCGTGCGGCGCAGGCGACGTATGCCCAGGTAGCACCACGGGCAGACGAGGTCATGCACGACTTCGACAGCCAGTCGGGCTTTCGGGGGAGCGAGGATGTTCACACGGCCATGTTAACGCCACATGGCCCGCGGGCCAGTGTTTTTCCGCGATGCGGCCGGAGGTGGATGTTTGATCGAGCTCTACGACTTGGCGGGACGTGATTCCGAGCTGCGTTTCAGCCCGTATTGCTGGCGGGTGCGCATGGCGATGGCCCATAAGGGGCTGGAGCCGCAGACTGTGCCGTGGCGGTTCAGCGAAGCGGAGCTGCTGCCGGGTGCGCCGCACAACAGGCAGGTTCCGGTGATCGTGGACGATGGCGCCGTGGTGGCCGATTCGACCGTCATCGCCTATCATCTGGAGGAGCAGCACACCAACGGGCCGAGCCTGTTCGGCGGCGCCGGCGGTGAGGCGCATGCCCGCTTCATCATCGCCTGGGCCGATACGGTGCTGGCGCCGGCGATGTTCCCGTTTGCCGCATGGTACGTGTTCAGCCAGCTGCATCCGGCGGACCAGGCGTATTTCCGCCAGTCGCGCGAGGTCCGGCTGGGTAGCACGCTGGAGGCCGCGCGCGATGCGGCGCCCGCGCGGCTTGCCGGCCTGC
>CAHJWU010000159.1 GCA_903643085.1 Rhodospirillales bacterium | reverse complement strand
CCCGGCCGCCAGCCGCTCGACCGCGCAGGCGAGCGCGCCGGCCGCATCCTCGGGCGCAGCACTGGCGGCAAGCCGCGCCGAGGCCGCCAGCCTGTCCGGCGAACGCAGCAGTGCAGCGATCTCGCCGCCCAGCCGCTCCGCCGTAAGCCCGGCCTGCCGCATCACGGTCGCACCGGTCAGCGCCCTGGCGTTCGCCGCCTGATGGTCGTCGATCGCGCCGGGAAGCGGAACCAGTATCGCCGGCCGTCCCGCCACCGCGATCTCGGCGCAGGTGGAAGCGCCAGCACGCGAGACGACAAGATGCGCCACGCGCAGGCGTCCGGCCACGTCGCCGAAGAACGGCGCCAGTTCCGCGCGCACGCCTGCACGGTCATACACGGCGCGAACCCGCTCCAGATCTTCCTGGCGGCATTGCTGCACCACATGCAACCGGCCGCGCAGGTCGTCTGACAGCGCCGAGACGGCTTCGGGCACCACGTCGCTGAACACGCGGGCGCCCAGGGACCCGCCCAGCACGAGAAGTTCGAGACGTTCCCCGCCCGGCGCGAACGGCAGGCCTCGCAACGCCTGGATCGCCGGCCGGACCGGATTTCCGGTGACCTGCACTGCCACTCCCGCCGGAACGCGCGCGGTCTCGGCAAACCCGAGCGCCAGCAGGTCCGCGTGAGCGGACAGAAAGCGGTTCGCCCTTCCGAGCACGGCGTTCTGCTCCTGCAAGACGATGCGCGGCCGGCGCCGCAGCAGGCGCGACGCCAACACCGGAGGCACCGACGGATACCCGCCAAAACCCACCAGCACGGCTGCGTCCAGCCCGGCCAGTATGCCGCGCGCCTGCAGGGTCCCGGCAGCCAGAGACAGTGCCGCCGCCGCGCCGCGCCGCACGCCCCGTCCGGCAAGCCCCGCGCCCCGCAGGACGTGACACTCGCGGCCGGTGAACACAGGGCTGCTCAGCGCGCCCGAGCGCGTGTCCGTCATCAGCACGATGCGGTGCCCACGCTGCACCAGCGCCGATGCGAGGGCTTCCGCCGGAAAGAAATGTCCGCCGGTCCCGCCCGCGGCGATCACGATCGGGCGCACGCCGGGGCCTCTCATGACGGATCCCCATGTGTTCGCCGCCGGGTCAGCGCAAGCAGCATGCCCATGCCCAGAGCCACGGACAGGGCGGAACTGCCCCCGTAGGAAATGAACGGCAGCGTCATGCCCTTGGTCGGGATGAGATGAAGCGCCGAGGCCATGTTCACGAAAGCCTGCAGGCCGAAGCCGGTCACCAGCCCCGCCGCCGCCAGGATCACGAACTCGTCGTTCTCCTGCACCAGCCGGAGCAGCCCGCGCAACACGATGAACGCGAACACGCCCAGTATGGTCAGGCAGATCAGCAACCCGAACTCCTCTCCGGCCACCGCGAACACGAAATCGGCGTGTGCGTCGGGAAGCAGGTCCTTCACCCGTCCCTCGCCCGGGCCACGTCCCAGCAGCCCGCCATTGCCGAACGCCTGCAACGCGGTGTCCACCTGGTAATGGTCGCCGCTCTCGGGATGCAGGAACCGCATGACCCTGCTGCGCACATGCGGAAACATGACGAACGCGCCGACCGCCGCGCCCGCCATGCTCAAGGCGCCGACGCCGACAAACGCCATGTTCATCCCGCCCACGAACAGCTGGGCGAAGAACACCGCGGTGATGACGGTCAACATGCCGATGTCCGGTTGGGACTTCAGCAGCATCAGGATCGCACCGAACACGCCGAACGCGAGTATCACACCAGGAAACCCGCGCGTCCGGCGGCCCTCCGTCAGCAACCAGGCCGTCACCACCGCGAAGCACGGCTTGAGAAACTCGCTCGGCTGGATCGACATCCCCGGTATCGCGATCCACCTGCGCGCGCCTTTTATCTCGACCCCGTGCACAAGAGTGAGCGCCGTCAGCAGGATCGCCGCCACGCATCCGACAAGCGCCACCCGCCTGATGTTGCGCGGCGAGAGCAGCGACACGCCGACGATCACCGCGCCCGCCAGCGCCAGGAACACCACCTGCTTGGCGATGAACACGTCGCGCGACTGGTGTATGCGCTCGGCGACGGCCGGGCTTGCCGCCAGCACGAGCACGTAGCCGAAGCCGATAAGCGCGGCGATGCAGAACAGCGTCCAGCGGTCGACAGTCCACCACCAGCGCCCGAGCACGGATTGATCGGCGCGCGAAAACGTCGCCATCAGCGCGTCCCCCCCAAGGCGCGCGCGAGTTCGGCGAACCGCGCGCCGCGCGCCTCGAACCCGGAAAACTGATCGAAACTCGCGCAGGCCGGTGACAGCAGGACCGTGTCCACGCCCGTCGCCTTCGCAGCCGAAAGCGCGGCCGGCACGGCCTGCTCCAGGGCCTCCACGATCCGGTAGCTGACGCCGTGCGCCTGCAAGGTCGCGGCGAACACGCCGGCATCCCGGCCGATCAACAGGGCTTCTCCAACCCGTCCGAGCAGCCCGTCCAGCGTGTCGATTCCGCCCGACTTGGCGATCCCGCCGGCGATCCAGATGACGCGCCCATAACAGGCCAGCGCCCGGCCCGCGGCGTCGGCGTTCGTGGCCTTGCTGTCGTTGACGAAACGCACGCCGTCCACGGTCGCCACAAGTTCCTGCCGGTGCGCCAGGCCGGGAAACGAGATCATCCCGTGGGCGACGTCTTTCCTGGAGGCGCCAAGTGCCAGGGCCAGCGCGGCGGCGGCGGCGGCGTTCTGCGCGTTGTGCTCGCCAGGCAAAGCATGTGCCGCGCCGAGATCGGCGAGGATCCCCGAGCCGTCGCGCAACATGCCGCCATCGCACCAGACATCCGCCCTGGCCCGCCCGCTCACCCGTATTGCATGCGGTGTGCTGGCGGCCACCGCCACGCCGTAGGCATCGTCGATGCCGACGACGGCCACGTCACCGTCCTGCTGGCGCGCGAACACCTGCCTCTTCGCCGCCAGGTAGCCGTCCATGTCGCCGTGCCTGTCCAGGTGATCCGGGCTCAGGTTCAGCAGGCAGGCCGCATCGAAGCGCAAGGTCGCCAGCCGCTCCAGCATGTAGGAAGACATTTCCAGGACATACACGCCGCCATCCGGCAGGAGCGGCAGGCTGAGCGCCGCGGGCCCGAGGTTTGCCCCCGCCGCGCAGGTGATGCCAGCGCCTGTCAGGATGTGCGCCAGCAGCGCCGTCGTGGTGGATTTCCCGTTTGTTCCGGTCACGCCGACGAAACGCGCCGCCGAACCGCTGCCGCGCACCGCCTGATACAGCAACTCGGCATCCGTCAGTATCGGCCGTCGGGCGGCCCGGGCCGCCGCCGCGATGCGGTGCGGCACCGGCAGCATGTGGGCGATGCCGGGCGACAGCACCAGCGCGTCGAAATCGCCGATATCGGCCGCGGGATCCTGCACCACGAAGCCCTCGCGCGCGGCCGCCTCGCGCGCATACGGTGCGTCGTCCCACGCCACGACGGTCGCACCCATGCCGCTCAACGCGCGCAGGGCGGCGAGCCCGGCGCGCCCGAGGCCCACCACCGCGAACCGCCTTGCGGCGAACACCGTGCTGGAAAACCCGCTCATCGTATCTTCAACGTGGCGAGGCTGACCAGCGCCAGGATCATCGACACGATCCAGAACCGGATGACGATCGTGGGCTCCGCCCAGCCTTTTTTCTCGAAATGATGGTGCAACGGCGCCATCAGGAACACCCGCCGTCCGGTGCGCTTGAACCAGAACACCTGCACGATGACCGACACCGTCTCGACGACGAACAGGCCGCCCGCGATCATCAGCACGATCTCGTTCTTCGTGGCCACGGCGACGCCTGCGAGCGCGCCACCCAGGGCCAGGCTTCCGGTATCGCCCATGAACACCGCTGCCGGCGGCGCGTTGAACCACAAAAAGCCCATGCCGGCGCCGATGATCGCCGCGCAGAACACGGCAAGCTCGCCCACGCCAGGCACGTGGTTGAGGTGCAGGTAATCGGCGAACACCCTGTTGCCGACAAGGTAGGCGATGAGCGCGAACACGGTCGCCACGATGATGGTGGGCACCGTCGCCAGCCCGTCCAGTCCGTCCGTCAGGTTTACCGCGTTGCTGCTGCCGACGAGCACGAACATGCCGAACAGCGGAAACAGGAAGCCCAGTTGCAGCAGCACGCCCTTGAACACCGGCACGGCGACGCTGGTACCCAACGGGTCGCCCGTGAGATGGGCGATCCACGCCGCGGTCAGCAGCCCGATCGACAGTTGCACGACCAGCTTGCCGCGCGCCGAGACACCTTTTGTGTTCCGCCTTGACAGTTTCAGGAAATCGTCGGCGAAACCGACGGCGCCGTATCCCAGCGTGCAGAGCAGTACGGCCCAGACATAGCCGTTGCGCAGATCCGCCCAGAGCAGCGTGCTCGTCGTCATCGCCGCGAGTATCAGCACGCCGCCCATCGTCGGCGTGCCCTTCTTCTCGATGATGTGCCGCTCAGGCCCGTCATCGCGTATCGGCTGGCCGCCGCGCTGCACCGATCTGAGCCAGCGTATCACCCGCGGCCCGAGCAGGAAGCAGATCACCAGCGACGTGAGGCAAGCCGCTCCGGAACGGAACGTCTGATAGCGGAACAGGTTGAAAGCGGAAAAGTCGCCCGCATAGAGGTGCAGCAGATACAGCATCAGCCACCCCCGAGCGCGTCGACGACCACGCGCATCCTGCTGCCCAGGCTGCCCTTGACCAACACCGCGTCGCCGGCGCGCACGTCCTCGCGCACGATACGTGCGAGCGCCGTGCTGTCGGCGGCGTGCGCGCCGCGGCGGCTTTCCTCCGTCGCATCGTACAGGAACTTCATCCAGGGGCCGCAGGTGTAGAGCGCATCCGCCGAACCGGCCACGGCGCCGGCCAGGCTTTCGTGTTCCGCGCGGGAGAACTCCCCCAGTTCCAGCATGTCGCCCAGCACCGCGACGCGGCGCTGCGCCGGGATCAGCTTCAACACCGCGAGAGCCGCGCGTACCGAAGCGCCGGACGCGTTGTAGCTCTCGTCGAGAAGTGCGGCGCGGCCCCCCATGATGGCGCGCCGCGCGCCCCTGCCGTCTGACGGGCGGAACGTTGCCAGGGCTGCGGCGCCCGCTCGCAGATCGACGCCCAGTTCGCGTGCGGCGGTCAGCGCCGCGCAGGCGTTCATCACCATGTGCCGCCCCGGCGCACCGACGCGCACGGGCAACCCGTCGAAGACGAACGTGCTTCCGGTGTCCTCCTCCGACACCTGGCCGGTATCGGCGGCGCCGAACCAGACCACCCGGCGGCCGCAGGCGCCTGCCGCCAGGCGCTGCGCCCAGGGCGTGTCGGCGGGCAGCACGACGCGGCCGCCTTGCAGAACACCCTTCGCCACGCTGGCCTTTTCGTCGGCGATCGCCTCCAGGCTGCCCAGGTGGCCGATATGCGTGGCCTCGATCGCGGTCACCACCGCCACGTCCGGCCCGGCCAGCACCGCCAACGGCGCGATCTCGCCGGGATGATTCATGCCGATCTCGACGACCGCGTAATCGTCGTCCGGCGGCAAGCGTGCCAAGGTCAGCGGCACGCCCCAGTGATTGTTGTAGCTGGCGACGCTGGCCTGCGTGCGCCCGGAGGCGGCGAGGACCAGCCGCAGCATCTCCTTCGTCGTGGTCTTGCCCACGCTACCGGTCACCGCGACCACGGCGCCGGTGAAGCGCGTGCGGCCAAACCCGCCGAGCGTGGTCAGCCCCGCCAGTGTGTCGCCTACCACGAGCAGGTTGGCGTCTTCCGGCAAGTCATGCGGCCGGTGCACCATCGCACCCGCGGCGCCCTTCGCCATCGCGTCGGCCACGTGCGCGTGCCCGTCGCCGCTATCCGTCTGCAAGGCCACGAACAGGTCACCGGGCTGCAACGTGCGCGTGTCGATGGAGACGCCATCGGCATGGAACGGCACCGTCATCGTCCCGGCGGACGCATGCATGAGGTCGTCGGCGGTAAACAGGCTCATGCGAAACGCCGGTTGCAGGCAGGTGAGGCAGGGCCTTCTTTTTTGAAAAGAAGCAAAAAACTTTTGCTACCGGCGCTGCTGCCAGTGCCGTTTTTGTCCTGGCAGATACGGCTGGTCGTGCAGGCGCCAGGAGCAAAAGTTTTTTGCTTCTTTTTTTCAAAAAAGAAGGCCTTGACTTGCCTTTCCGCAGAAGCCCCGATCTCCGGCACGGAAAACGACCGCTTGCCCGCGTTCGTCACGCCGCCGCCGCCAGACGACGTATCACCCCGGCATCGTCGAACGGCAGCGTGGTGGAACCCACCACCTGCCCCTGCTCGTGGCCTTTGCCGGCCACGACGAGCACGTCGCCCGCGCGCAATGCGGCAAGCCCGGCCGCGATCGCCGCTTCGCGGTCGCCGATCTCGATGGCGCCCGGGCAGCCGGACAGGATGGAGGCGCGTATCGCCGCCGGATCCTCGCGGCGCGGGTTGTCGTCGGTGATGATCGGCACGTCCGCCAGGCGGCAGACCTCCTGGCCCATCAGGGCGCGCTTGCCGGGATCGCGGTCGCCGCCGGCGCCGAACACGCAGACGATCCGGCGCCCGTGCGGCCGCAGTGACTGCAGCACGCGCTGCAGCGCGTCCGGCGAGTGCGCGTAATCCACGTAAGCCGACGCCTGGTTCGGCAACCTTGCCGCCAGCTCCATGCGCCCGCGCACGCCGGCGAGCTGCCCCACCGCCTCCAGCGCGCCGGCAAACCCGCTCGCCTGTGCCAGAGCCGCCGCCATCAGCACGTTGTCGGCCTGGAAACGCCCGGGCAGCGCCACCTCGACCTCGACCCGGGCGCCGTCTGCCTGCATCACCAGCGCCTGGCCATGCGGCAGGGGCGTGGCCGATACCAGCCGCACGTCCGAACCACGCTCTCCCACGCTGCGCAGCACCAGCCTGCGCGATATGGCGGCGTGGTGCACCGCCTCAAGCGTCTCGCCATCCATGTCCGCGTTCACCACGGCCACGCCACGCACCGGCAGCAACTCGGCAAACAGCCGCAGCTTGGCGGCCCGGTACTGCGCGAGCGAGCCATGATAGTCGAGATGATCGCGCGTGAGATTGCTGAACCCGGCAGCACTCAGCCGCACGCCGTCCAACCGGAATTGCGCGAGCCCATGACTGGAGGCTTCCAGGGCCACGTGCTGCACGCCGCCGCGCGCCAGGTCCGCCAGCAGCCCCGCCATCTCCACCGGTCCTGGCGTCGTCAGCCCGCCGGCGCCCGCGGCATGTGGCGAGACCAGCCCCAGTGTTCCCAGGCTGGCCGCGCGCAGGCCCGCGATCTGCCAGAGCTGCCGGACGAAATCGACGGTGCTGGTCTTTCCGTTGGTGCCTGTCACCGCCACGATCTTTTCAGGACCCGCGCCTGCATGGGAGGCCGCCATGAGCGCCAGGGCACGCCGCGGCTCGGTGCAGTGCAGGAACGGCCGCTCCAGCACGCCCTCCGGCCAGTGCACGCCTTCGCGCGCCAGCACGGCCGCGGCGCCACGGCTCACCGCATCGGCGATGAA
>CAHJWU010000158.1 GCA_903643085.1 Rhodospirillales bacterium | reverse complement strand
GGGCTCGAACCCGCGACCTCCGGCGTGACAGGCCGGCGCTCTAACCAACTGAGCTACACCCGCTTTCTGCAAGCAGGCGCCGCTTCTACGGTCGGCGCCGGGCCACGTCAATGGTGGGCGGTGACGGGATCGAACCGCCGGCCAACTCGGTGTAAACGAGCCGCTCTACCTCTGAGCTAACCGCCCTGCTGGCTCGTGCTACGCCAGGCGACGCCGCGGATCAAACCTCGGCGCCGGCCACCAGCTCGCGCAGCATCTTGCCCGGCCGGAAACGGACGGACTTGCTTTCCGCAATGTCGATTTCCGCGCCTGTGCGAGGGTCACGACCCTTGCCGGCCTTGCGCTCGCTGACCTGGAACACGCCGAACCCTGTAAGGCGCACTTCCTTGCCCTCCTTTAACGCGCCGCCGGTGCACTCGATGACAGCAAGCACCGCGGCAACGGCCTTGGCCCTCGGCAGCCCGGTCTTTTCGGCCACCTGCGTCACGAGTTCCTGACGGTTGAAGACTTTCGCGTCTTTCGAGCTAGTCGGCTCAGACTCGGCAGCACCGGTTTGCACATCGCTCATCATTCAACATCCTTGTCCAGTTTGGCGTCGCACGCCTGCGCAAACCTTACGGGCGATGACTGGCCTAGGTCAAGAAAAAGCCCGGAAATCCGCCATTTTCAGCGGTTCGCGCACGGGTTGCACGGCGTTTCGAGATGCACGTGAGAGGCTGAATTCCGCCTTGAGCCTCCCAGGCGACGCGACGAGACAAAGCGTTCGTTGAGAACCAAGCAAGCCGCTACCTGCGCTGTCGCGGGACGTTGAATTACGTCTCCGCGACGCGCGTCAGGCAAAAGGCTGCTTGCTTGCCTCTGCCAGCCTACCGGCTGACCGGCATCAATGCGGCAGCGACGCTGCGGCAGCCTCCCCGGCCGCCGCTGCCAGAGGCTCCGGTGGCTCCTCCCACTCGATCGCCTCCGGCCGCCGCACCAGCGCCTGGCCGATCACCTCGTCCGCATGGCTGACAGGGATGAGCGTCAGCGCGCGCTTCACGTTGTCCGGTATGTCGGCCAGGTTCTTCTCGTTGTCCTTGGGAAAGAACACCGTGGCGATACCGGCACGCAGCGCCGCCAGCAGCTTCTCCTTCAGGCCGCCGATCGGCAACACGCGGCCGCGCAGCGTGATCTCGCCCGTCATCGCCACGTCCCGGCGTATCGGGATGCCGGTCAGCACGCTGACGATGGACGTGGCCATGGCCACACCGGCGGACGGACCATCCTTCGGCGTGGCACCCTCCGGCACGTGAACGTGGATGTCCCGCTTCTCGAACACGGTGGGCTTGATGCCGTAGGTGATCGACTTGCTGCGCACGTAAGACAAAGCGGCAGTGACGCTCTCCTGCATCACGTCGCCCAGTTTGCCGGTGTGCTGTATCTTGCCGCGGCCGGGCACCACGACCGACTCGATCGTCAGTATCTCGCCGCCCACCTCGGTCCAGGCCAGCCCGGTGACCACACCCACCATGTCTTCGCTCTCGGTCTCACCGTAGCGGAACCGGCGTATGCCGGCGTAGGCCTCCAGGTTTGCCACCGTGATCGCGACCTTCCTGGTCTTCTTGGTCACGATCTCCTTGACGGATTTGCGGGCCAGGTTGGCCAGCTCGCGCTCCAGGTTCCGCACGCCGGCCTCGCGCGTGTAAGTGCGTATGAGGTCGAGCAGCGCGTCGTCCGTGATCGACCACTCGTCCGGCTTGAGCCCGTGCGCCTCGCTTTGCTTGGCGATCAGGTGGCGCCTGGCGATCTGCAGCTTCTCGTCCTCTGTGTAGCCGGAGATACGTATGATCTCCATGCGGTCCAGCAGCGGCTGGGGCATGTTCAGGCTGTTCGCCGTGGTGACGAACATCACATCGGACAGGTCGTAATCCACTTCGAGGTAGTGGTCGGCGAACGTGGCGTTCTGCTCGGGGTCGAGCACCTCCAGCAGCGCGCTCGTGGGATCGCCACGCCAGTCCTGGCCGAGCTTCTCTATCTCGTCGAGCAGGAACAGCGGGTTGCTGGTCTTGGCCTTTTTCATGCCCTGAATAACCTTGCCCGGCATCGAGCCGATATAGGTGCGCCGATGGCCGCGTATCTCCGCCTCGTCACGCACGCCGCCCAGGCTCATGCGCACGAAGCTTCGTCCCGTGGCGTTGGCAATCGACTTGCCAAGGGACGTCTTGCCCACGCCGGGCGGCCCCACCAGGCACAGTATCGGCCCGCGCACCTTCGGGCTGCGCGCCTGCACGGCAAGGTATTCGAGTATGCGCTCCTTAACCTTTTCCAGGCCGAAATGGTCGGCGTCCAGCACGCCTTCGGCCTCGACCACGTCGTTGCGCACCTTGCTGCGCTTCTTCCACGGAATGCTCAGCATCCAGTCGAGATAGTTGCGCACCACGGTGGCTTCCGCGCTCATCGGGCTCATCGTGCGCAGCTTCTTCAGCTCCGCCATGCATTTCTCGCGCGCTTCCTTGGAAAGCCGTGTCTTCTTTATCTTGTCCTCAAGCTCGGCGGTCTCGTCCTTGCCGTCCTCGCCTTCGCCCAGTTCCTTCTGTATCGCCTTGAGCTGCTCGTTCAGATAGTATTCGCGCTGCGTCTTCTCCATCTGCCGCTTTACGCGGTTGCGTATGCGCTTCTCCACCTGCAACACGCCGATCTCGGACTCCATGTGTCCGAACACCCGCTCCAGCCTTTCGCCGATGCGCGTGGTGTCAAGCAGTTCCTGCTTCTCGCTTATCTTCAGGTTCAGGTGGCTGGCGATCGTGTCCGCCAGTTTGGACGGCTCCTCGATCTGGTTCAGCGATACCAGAACCTCGGGCGCGATCTTCTTGTTCAGCTTGATGTACTGCTCGAACTGGCCAACCACCGTCCGGCCGAGCGCCTCAAGCTCCTTGGCCTCGCCCTCCTCGTCCGGCAGGTCTTCCACGACCGCCTCGAAATAGGCTTCGGTCTCGCGGAAGGCAGCCAGCTTGGCGCGGCGTCCGCCCTCGACCAACACTTTTACGGTACCATCCGGCAACTTCAGAAGCTGGAGGATGGTGGACACGGTGCCGACACGGTAGATGTCGTCGGCGGACGGGTCATCCTGGGCGGCGTTCTTCTGGGCTACGAGCAATATCTGCTTGTCGTCCTTCATCACGGCTTCCAGCGCGCGCACGGATTTTTCGCGGCCAACGAACAGCGGCACGATCATGTGCGGGAAGACGACGATGTCGCGCAGGGGAAGGACAGCCATGGTGTCGCCGGTGGGCGGGGCGGGCTGGGGAGCGGCGGATTTCTTGGCGGGCATTTAGGGTGGACCTCCTGAAAGGACAGTCTGGAGCGCGACTCGCCCATGGTTTGGCACGTAGGGGCTCCAAAATAAGCAAGGCAAAGAGGCTCTGCCCCTTTGATCCCCGCCGGGGCCTTGGCCCCGGACCCCTGGGCTGCGCCCTGAGAGGGCGACGCCGGGAGTCCGAGGATTAGTCCCCGGAGAGGTGCAGGGGCAGAGGCCCTGGCCCGCCTTTTAGATGTTGACCAATGACCTGGTTTACTACCCCGCCCCTTCAGCGCGCTTCTCGGCGCGTTCCTTGGAATAGGTTAAAAGCGGGTTAGCCCGTCCTTCCGCCACTTCGCGGTTGATGACCACCTCATCGACGTTATCCATGCCGGGCAGATCGAACATCGTGCCAAGCAGGATCGATTCCATGATGGACCGCAGGCCGCGCGCGCCGGTTCGGCGGGCGATGGCGCGGGTAGAGACAGATTTCAGCGCATCGTCCGTAAAGCTGAGCTTGATGCCCTCCATCTCGAACAGCCGGCCGTACTGCTTCACCAGCGCGTTCTTCGGCTTGGTCAGGATCTCCATCAGCGCCGCCTCGTCGAGGTCCTCGAGCGTGGCCACGACCGGCAGACGCCCGATGAACTCCGGAATGAGCCCGAAACGCAGCAAATCCTCTGGCTCCACGTCACGCAGGATGGCACCGGTGCGGCGCTCGTCTGGATCACGCACTTCGGCGCCGTAGCCGATACCCGAGCCCTTGCCGCGGGCACCGATGATCTTCTCCAGCCCGGCGAACGCGCCGCCGCAGATGAACAGGATGTTGGTCGTGTCCACCTGCAGAAACTCCTGCTGCGGATGCTTGCGCCCGCCCTGCGGTGGCACGGAGGCAACAGTGCCTTCCATGATCTTCAGCAGCGCCTGCTGGACGCCCTCGCCGCTCACGTCCCGCGTGATGCTCGGGTTGTCGGACTTGCGGCTGATCTTGTCGACCTCGTCGATGTAGACGATGCCGCGCTGCGCCCGCTCCACGTTGTAATCGGCCGCCTGCAGCAGCTTGAGGATGATGTTCTCCACATCCTCGCCCACATAGCCGGCCTCGGTCAGCGTTGTAGCGTCCGCCATGGTGAAGGGGACGTCCAGGATGCGCGCCAGGGTCTGCGCCAGCAGCGTCTTGCCCGACCCGGTAGGGCCTACCAGCAGGATGTTGGACTTGGCGATCTCGATGTCGTTGTTCTTCTGGGCGTGTGCCAACCGCTTGTAATGGTTGTGGACCGCCACGCTCAGCACCTTCTTGGCGTGGCTCTGGCCGATCACGTAGTCGTCCAGCACGCGGCAGATCTCGCGCGGCGTCGGCACGCCGTCGCGTGCCTTGACCAGGTGCGTCTTGTGCTCCTCGCGTATGATGTCCATGCACAATTCGACGCATTCGTCACAGATGAAGACGGTCGGGCCTGCGATGAGCTTGCGCACTTCGTGCTGGGACTTGCCGCAGAACGAGCAGTACAGGGTGTTTTTGGTGTCGCCCGACTTGCTCATGATACCTTGCTCATAGGGTCTCCCGCCCCAGGCTGACCTGGGGCCACATTGTCTGGATACTACGCGCCACCTTTCCCAATCGACAAGGCGCGACGCCGGGGAGGGAGAGGGAGGCAAGGGAGGCCCTCTTGTGAGGAGAGGCAGAAAACTTCCGCCTCTCCGCCTGCACGGCAACCTGGCCCGGTTCTGCCGTAACCGAAGCCGGCAGAACCAAGGCGAGGCCATTGCCAGGGCTGGAGCGGAAGCCCTTTCTCTATTTAAGGACTTCCTCGCTTACACCTTGATGGCGTCGTCGATCAGCGCCTGTGGCCGGTTTTCGACCACGTGGTCCACCAGCCCGAACACCCGAGCCTCCTCGGCGGACATGTAGCTGTCGCGCTCCAGCTTGGCCTCAATTGCCTCGATCGCCTGCCCCGTATGGCGGTGATAGATCTCGTTCAACCGGTGCCGCAGATGCAGTATCTCGCGCGCCTGTATCTCGATGTCGGCTGCCTGGCCCTGCGCGCCGCCGCTCGGCTGGTGCACCATCACCCGGCTGTTCGGCAGGGCATAGCGCTTTTCGCTCGCGCCGGCGCACAGCAGGAGCGAGCCCATCGACGCTGCCTGGCCGATACACACGGTGCTGACCGGACAGCGTATGTACTGCATCGTGTCGTAGATCGCCAGGCCGGCAGAGACCACGCCACCCGGGCTGTTGATGTAGAAAAAGATGTCTTTCGCCGGGTTCTCGCTCTCCAGGAAAAGAAGCTGGGCGCAGATCAGCGCGCTCATCTGGTCGAACACGGGTCCGGTCAGGAAGATGATCCGCTCCTTCAGCAGGCGCGAGTAGATGTCATATGCCCGTTCCCCACGCGCCGTCTGCTCGACCACCATGGGGACGACCTGGCTGTAGATCTCGACGGGATCGCTGTTCCGGAAAGACTCGACCCTCATACGCACTCCTCATGGATGGATACGTCTTGCGACGGAGAAACACCGGCAAGCCCAGGCGCTATGACATGGGCCGCGAGGCGGCCGGTTCCAGGTCTCACAATGGATACGGCGCCCGACCAGCGGTTCAGGCCGCCTCCCCCGCGCCGCCGCCTGGCACGTGGTCCGGCGTGTCGGACGGCTTGGGAGCCTCGTCCTCGAAGCCTTGCGAGACCTGCACGGCGTCTGGCGCGTCGTCCGGCGAGGCATCCTCATCGGCCAGCTCAGGCTCCGCTTCCACGCCTTCCGGAGGCGGCTGGAACGTCACGCGCGGCGCGTCGGCCATGTCCGCCGGCGGCAGCGCCAGCTCCTCGGGGCTGACGATACGGTCCTCCACGGCGGCCATCTCAAGGATGTAGTCCACCACCTTGTCCTCGAACAGCGGCCCGCGCAGCTGCTCGATCGCCGCCGGCGTCTTGCGGAAGAACTCGATCACCTGCATCTCCTGGCCAGGATAGCGCGCCGCTTCCTGGCGCAGCGCCTGCGTCAGCTCGGCCTGGTTCACCTGCACGCCGGCCTTGGTGCCGATCTCGGACAGCAGCAGCCCCAGCCGCACCCGGCGGTCGGCGATCGCGCGATACTCGGCGCGCAGCGTTTCGGTGTCCTTGCCACGATCCTCGTCGTCGATCTGGCCGGCGGCCGTGTCCTGCTGCACCCGCTGCCAGATCGCGCCGAACTCGGCGTCCACCAGGTTCTGCGGCGCCGGGAACGCCGCCTGGTCGGCCAGCACGTCCAGCAGCTCGCGCTTGATGCGCAGGCGGCTCATCTGGTCCAGCTCGCGCTGCATCTGCGCGGTCACCGTCTCGCGCAGTTTCTCCAGCGACTCGAAACCGAGCTTGGTTGCCAGCACGTCGTCCATCGCCGCCTCGCCGTAGCGGCCAAGCGCCTTGGCCGTCATCCTGAACACCGCGGCCTTTCCGGCCAACGCCTCGGCATGGTACTCGGCCGGGAACGTCACATCCACGTCGCGTTCCTCGCCCGTCCTGATGCCGACCAGGCCCTCGGAAAATCCGGGGATGAACCCCTCGCCGCCGATCTCCACCTTGGTGTCCTGGCCCGCGCCACCCTCGAAGGCCACGCCGTCCACCGAGCCCGCGAAATCCACAGTGACCACGTCGCCCGTCTCAGCGCCGCGATCCTCCTCGATCACGGTCAGCTCGCGCTGCTGGCCGGCCAGCCGCTCCAGCGTCTTCTCGATCGCCTCGGGCGCCACTTCGGACCGCAGCCGCGTCAGCTTCAACGACGCCAGATCGGGCGGCGTGATCTCCGGCAGCAGCTCCATCTCCATACTGAACGACAGGTCGGACACTGCCTGCGCCTTCACGTCCGGCTCGCCTATCAGCGCGATACGCGGCTGGCCGGCCGGACGCAGCCCGCGCTCCTCCACCACCAGGTCGGCCGCCGTGTTCAGCGAATCCTGCATCACCTCGGCGGTGATCGACGCGCCGAAACGCTGGCGCACAAGGTTCACCGGCACCTTGCCAGGCCGGAAGCCGGGCAGCTTCATCGTGCGGCTCACCTCGGCCAGCTTGGCGCGTACGCGGCCCTCGATCTCGGCGCCCGGCACCACCACGGAAAACGCGCGCTTCAATCCATCGGAGAGCGTCTCGGTAACCTGCATCGGGTGGGCATCCTAGAGTCCAAGGTGACGAGAAGGCGGACGCGGCTGGTGCGGGCGGAGGGACTTGAACCCCCACAGCTTGCGCCACCAGAACCTAAATCTGGCGTGTCTACCATTTCACCACGCCCGCCGGCCGCGGAGCAGACGGGTTAGCGCAGGTGGTGGGG
>CAHJWU010000157.1 GCA_903643085.1 Rhodospirillales bacterium | reverse complement strand
ACCCGGTCCCGCCGGACCCCGCCTACGCCACGGATCTCGGGTTCCTCGCCAACCGCCTGCCGGACCGCGAAGCCCGGGTCGAGGCGTTCTTCCTGGCAGCCGCCGCTGGCCTGCCGGAGCGCCGCTTCCTGCTCGGCGGCTCAGGCTGGGCGGACAAGCCGATGCCGCGCAACGTCACGCGCATCGGTCACGTGCCGACGGCCGCCCACAACGCGCTGAACTGCTCGGCGCTGGCCGTGCTGAACGTGGCCCGCGACAGCATGGCGGCGGTCGGCTTCTCGCCCGCCACGCGCGTGTTCGAGGCGGCCGGCGCAGGGGCCTGCCTGATCACCGATGCCTGGGAGGGCATCGAACATTTCCTGCAGCCGGGCACCGAGATACTGGTCGCGCGCGACGGCCAGGACGTGGCCGGACACCTGGCGGCGCTCACGCCGGCGCGCGCCCGGGCGATCGGCCAGGCGGCGATGGCGCGTTGCCTGGCGGAGCACACCTACACGCAGCGGGCGGCGACGGTGCATGCGTTGCTCAGCGAGGCTTTCGTGGCGGCATGAGGAGAGCAGGCAAGGCCTTCTTTTTTAAAAAAAAGAAGCAAAAAACTTTTGTTTCTCCGACTGCATCACGGCCCGGCCCGGTTCCATTCACGCGCATGCTCGCGGCGTCTTGGGACAAGTTTGCTTCTTTTTTTCAAAAAAGAAGGCCTTGCCTCCTTTGCGCATGATCGTCATCGGCCTCTCCCTCTCCTCCTCCTGGGGAAACGGCCACGCCACGACCTACCGCGCGCTGTTGCGCGCGCTCGCCGCCCGCGGCCACGACATCCTGTTCCTGGAATGCGACCGCCCCTGGTATGCCGACCACAGGGACCTGCCTGACCCGGATTTCTGCCGCCTGTCCTTCTACGATCACCCGGCCGATCTTGAACGCTGGCGCAGCGACATCGCCGCCGCTGACCTGGTGATCATCGGCAGCTACGTGGTGGAGGGCGTAGTGGTGGCCGGGCTGGTGCGGCCGTGGGCCAGGCTGCTCGCCTTCTACGACATCGACACGCCGGTAACCCTCGCGGCGCTCGCCCGCGGCGAGCACGCCTACATCTCGCCTGCCACGATCCCCCTCTACGATCTGTATTTCTCCTTCACCGGTGGGCCCACGCTACGCGTTCTGGAAACCCGCTACGGCGCGCGCGCGGCTCACGCGCTGTTCTGCGCCGTCGATCCCGCGCTGTATGCGCCGGCGGCGCAGCCAGGCGAGCCGCGCTGGCATCTCGGCTACCTTGGAACCTACAGCGTGGACCGGCAGCCGACGCTGGAACGCCTGCTCCTGGAGCCGGCACGGCGCGCGCCGGCGTGGCGGTTCGTCGTGGCCGGCCCGCAATACCCCGACGACATCGACTGGCCCGAAAACGTGGACCGGCTGGAACACCTGCCGCCCGGCGAGCATGCCGGCTTCTACAACAGTCTCGCCTGGACGCTGAACGTCACCCGTGCCGACATGATAACCGCGGGCTACAGCCCCAGCGTTCGCCTGTTCGAGGCGGCCGCCTGCGCCACGCCCATAATCAGCGACTCCTGGCCGGGACTCGACGACTTCCTGGCGGTCGGCCGGGAGATAATCGTGGCGGAAACACCCGCCCAGGTTCTGGAAACGCTTGCCTGGACGCAATCTCGTCGCCGCGACCTAAGCCTTGCCGCGCGCAGACGCATACTCGACTCACACACGGCAGACCATCGCGCCGCCACGCTGGAGGCGGCGGTTGCAGCGGCAGAGACACGCGGCGCTTCCGAAAGCAGAAGCAAGCGCCTGTCCTCCGCATCTGCCCCGGCCGGGTGCTCCTGACGGCTTTGGCAAGGGTCGCGACCCGGGTTACTGCTTAATCATCTGCCCGCGCGCCGCACCTTTCGGGTGCGTGGCCGTGTGCACATTCGCATACCATAGGCTGCCTGTAAGCTGCGTCTGCTGCTCGGCCGTGAGTGTCACGGTCCCGTGCAGGTGACTTGCCGGATTGGTGCCGAGCGGCACGACCACGCCGGCGTTGACACCGTTCGCCGCCGGCCCGTGGAAATGCGCCATCGTCACCGGCGCCGTGAAGCCGCTGAACGCCAGGTCGTATTTCAGCATGTGGGAGACGGTATCCAGACTGGCATCCGCGGTGCCCGACCCGCTATCCTGCACGGGCGGCACTTCCTTGCCGGGAGCCAGGTCAGCGTGAAACCTCACCGTCTCGGCGAGCGCGGGCGATGCGGTGGCCAGGGCCAGGACGGCAGCATAGGTGACACGTCTGACCAATTGCTGCTCCCGCCCTGGTTGATTTGGTGAGCCCGGTGGGGATCGAACCCACGACCACAAGATTAAAAGTCTCGTGCTCTACCATCTGAGCTACAGGCTCGCTCCACTCTCTAAAAGGGCTTTCGCGGCGGCAGGTCAAGCCTGGGGTGATACGGGAGGAGGTGGGAGACGCCCTCTTTGATGAGAAGACGCAGAAACTTTGTCTCCACCCGTTTGCCGCGCTTGCAGTCGTTCTGAGGCACGTGGCTTCGCCATATGCCGGGAGCGCTTCAGAACAGACCGGTTGCTTATTTGTTTTCGTCGGCAGGTGCATCGGAAGCAAGATGCGCCTTGATGATCTTGTCCGGATTGCTGACGGTGCCGCCGCCGCCGCTGCCGCGCTTGATCTGATCGACGTGCTCCATGCCCTCGGTCACCTGCCCCCAGACAGTGTACTGGCCGTCCAGATGCGGCGCCGGCGCGAACATTATGTAGAACTGGCTGTTGGCGCTGTTGGGGTCGCCGGTCCGTGCCGCGCCGACCGTGCCGCGCAGGAATTTGGCAGACCTGCTGAATTCGGCAGGAAGGTTGCCGTATTTGCTGCCGCTCGTGCCGGTGCCGGTGGGGTCGCCGCCCTGCGCCATGAAGCCCTCGATGACGCGGTGGAACGGCGTGCCGTCATAGAAGCCTTCGCGCGCCAGCATCTTCACGCGTTCCACGTGCTTTGGCGCCAGGTCGGGCTTTAGCTCAATGACCACGCGGCCTGATTTCAGGTGGAGGTGCAAGGTGTTTTCCGGGTCTGCCATCGGTTGAACTCCTGAGATCAGATAAGAAAAAAGGGCTTCTTTTGTAAGAGTGGACAATTGTATCCGGCGCCTGCAAGCCGGCGTTCCGTTCTGCCGGTTGCGCACCGCAAAACTGAATTTGGCGCCTTGCAGGCGGGAGAATGGAAATCTGCTTTGGAGAGGGACGCTTACTTCCCTACTTCTCGTCAGCCGCCAGGCGCATTTTCACGATGCGATCCGGCCCATCCACCTTTCCGTTATTATCCGGGCTGCCGCGCTTAATCTTGTCGACGAACTGCATGCCGGAGACCACGTTCCCCCAGACCGTATACTGCCCGTCCAGGCTCGCGCCGGGCGCGAACATGATGAAGAACTGGCTGTTGGCGCTGTCCGGATCGCCGGACCGTGCCGCGCCGACCGTGCCGCGCAGGAAATGCGCGGTGTTGCTGAACTCCGCGGGTACGTTCGGATGTTTGCTGCCGCCTTCGCCGGTGCCGGTCGGGTCGCCGCCCTGCGCCATGAAGCCTTCGATCACGCGGTGGAACGGTGTGTTGTCGTAGAAATGCTCGCGGCACAGCAGCTTCACCCGTTCCACGTGCTTGGGCGCCAGGTCAGGCCGCAGCCTGATCACCACGCGGCCGGTGCTGAGGTCCAGGTTCACGGTGTTCTGCGGGTCCGGCTTCTCCGGCGCGGCGGCCGGCGCGTCCGGTTCGGCCTGCGCGAAAGCGGCACCCGCAAGCAGGCCGGCGGCAAGCAGGCCCAGTACGCCACGTCTAAACATTCTCTGTCTCTCCCTTGTCACTATGCGCGCCCACGCGAACCAGCGTGCGCTGCAACGTCAGTTTTGGCACGAAACTGGAGACGTCGCCGCCCAGCCTGGCGATCTCCTTGACGAAGCGCGACGAGATGAACTGGTGGTGCTCGCTGGCCATCAGGAACACCGTCTCGATATGCGGGTCCAGACGGTAGTTCATCCCGGCCATCTGGAACTCGTAATCGAAATCGCTGACGGCGCGCAGGCCCCGTATCAGCATCGTGGCGCCGTATTGCCGGGCAAAGCGTATCAGCAGCGTGCCAAAGCTCACCACGGCGATCGGCGTGCCGCTCTTCTCCGAAATGGCGGCGCACTCCTCGCGCACGAGCTCCACCCGCTCTTCCAGCCCGAACAGCGGGCCCTTGCCTATGTTCTCGGCCACGCCCACCACGAGGCGATCCACCAGCCGCGCCGCCCGGCTGATTATGTCCAGATGTCCGTTGGTGACAGGATCGAACGTGCCGGGGTAGATGCCGACCCGTTCAGGCATCGGCCGGCTCCTGCCCAGGCGCCTCCGGCTCCGGCTCGTCGCCTGCGGCAGCCGGCACTTCCAGCACGGGGAAGATGCTGGTGATGTGCTCGCCTTCGCTGAGGCGGAACAGGGTCACGCCCATCGTCTGACGCGCGGTGATGCGCACCTGGTCGGCCGGCACGCGTATCAGGCGGCCGGCATCGGTCACCAGCATGACGTCGTCGCCGCGGCGCACCGGCAGGGTGGCCACCACGGCGGTGCCGTTGCCCCTCGTCCTGCTGGCGGGCGCCAGCATGATGTTGGTGATCCCCTGCCCGCCTCGGCCGGTGACGCGGTAGTCGTAGGCCGAGCTGCGCTTACCGAAGCCGCCATTGGTGACGGTCAGCAATATCTCCTCGGCGGCCTCCATGTCGGCGATCTTGTCGGGCGACAGCGGCAGGTCGGCCGTCTGCTCCTCGTCGGCTTCCTGCGCGCTCTCCGTGGCCGGCTCGGCCAGCACCTCGGCCGCCTCTTCCTCGAAGCCGGCATTGCGCCTGCGGGCGGCGATCGCCTTGAGGAAGCTCGCGCGTTCGCTGTTGCTGGCCTCCACATGGCGCAGCACGGCCAGGCTATTCACCTCGTCGCCGCGCACCAGGCGTATGCCGCGCACACCGGCCGATTCGCGGCCGGAGAACACGCGCAGCGTGTCGTCGGTGATCTGGAAACGTATGCAGCGGCCCAGGCGGGTGGCCAGGAACACGTCGTCGCCGTCCCGGCAGGTGGCCACACCGACCAGGTGGTCGCCCTCGTCCAGCTTCATCGCGATCAGGCCGCTGGTGCGTATGCGGCCGAAATCGGACAGCCGGTTGCGCCGCACCGTCCCGCTGGAAGTGGCGAACACCAGATGCAGCGCCTCCCACAGGCCTTCGTCCTGCGGCAGCGGCAGCACTGTGGTGATCTTGTCTGAGCCGAGCTCGGGCAGCAGGTTGACCAGAGCGCGGCCCTTCGCCGTGGGCGCCGCCTCGGGCAGCCGCCAGACCTTTTCGCGGAACGCCTTGCCGCCGCTTGAGAAGAACAGCACCCACTGGTGCGTGTGCGCGTTGAAGCTGCGGGCCACGATGTCGTCGCCGCGCGTGCCGGCAGCGGTGCGCCCGCGGCCGCCGCGGTTCTGCGCGCGGTACGTCTCCAGCGGCGTGCGCTTGATGAAGCCGTCGCGTGTGATGGTGACCACCATCTGACCCGGCTCGATCAGGCTTTCGTCGTCCTGGTCCGCGGCGTAGTCCACGATCGCCGAGAGGCGTGGCGTGGCGATCTCGCCGCGCACGCGCAGCAGCTCGTCGCGCATCACCTCCATGCGGCGCGGCCGGCTCGCGATGATCTCCAGCAGCTCGCCTATGCGCTCGGCCACCTCGCGCAACTCGGCGGTGATCTTCTCGCTCTCCAGCCCGGTCAGGCGCTGCAGGCGCAATTCCAGGATGCCGCGCGCCTGCGTGTCGGTCAGGCGCACGCGGTCGTCCACTATGGTGTTGCCGCTGTCGTCTATAAGCGCCAGCAGGGCGGCCACGTCGCCGGCGGGCCAGTCGCGCGACATCAGTGCCGCACGCGCGGCTGCCGCATCGGGGCTCGCGCGTATCAGCCTGATCACCTCGTCTATGTTGGCAACCGCGATCGACAGGCCGACAAGCAGGTGCGCCCGCTCGCGCGCCTTTGACAGTTCGTAGCGGCTGCGCCGCAGGATGACCTCTTCGCGGAAATCCACGAAGCACATCAGCAGGTCGCGCAGTCCCATCGTGCGCGGGCGGCCGCGGTCCAGCGCGATCATGTTGGCCGCGAAGCTGATCTGCATGTTGGTGAAGCGGAACAGCTGGTTGAGCACCACCTCGCCGGTGGCGTCGCGCTTCAGCTCGATCACCACCCGCATGCCCTGGCGGTCGCTCTCGTCGCGTATGTCGGCGATACCCTCGATCTGCTTGGCGCGGACCAGATCGGCTATGCGCTCCTGCAGCGTCGCCTTGTTCACCTGGTAGGGCAGCTCGGTGATGATGATCGCCTGGCGATCCTTGCGCACTTCCTCGAACTCGCAGCGGGCGCGCAGGATCAGGCTGCCGCGGCCGGTCTCGAACGCACTGCGTATGCCGGCGCGGCCGATGATCAGCCCGCCGGTGGGGAAGTCCGGCGCCGGCACGATGGCCATGAGGTCGTCCAGGCTGGTCGCCGGGTCGGCGATCAGCGCCAGTGCCGCGTCAATGATCTCGCCAGGGTTGTGCGGCGGGATGCGGGTGGCCATGCCCACCGCGATGCCCTCGGCGCCGTTGATCAGCAGCGTGGGGTAGGCGGCCGGAAGGACCACCGGCTCCTGCGTGCTCTCGTCGTAGTTCGGCTGAAAATCGACGGTGTCCTTGTCGATGTCCGTCAGCATGAACATGCCGGCCGGCGACAGGCGCATCTCGGTGTAGCGCATCGCCGCCGGCGGATCGCCGTCTACAGAGCCGAAATTGCCCTGCCCGTCGATCAGCGGCAACCTGATGCTGAAAGGCTGCGCCATGCGCACGGCGGCGTCGTAGATCGAGCTGTCGCCATGTGGGTGATAGCTGCCCATCACGTCGCCCACGATCTTGGCCGACTTGCGGTACGGCTTGTCCGGCGTGTAGCCCGCCTCGTTCATGCCGTAGAGGATGCGGCGGTGCACCGGCTTCAGCCCGTCGCGCGCGTCCGGCAGGGCGCGGCTTACGATCACGGACATGGCATAGGCGAGGTAGGAGCGTTCCATCTCCTCCTCGAGCGTGACGGGCTGGGTGTCGCCCGGGCCGCCTGGCGGGTCGTCTGTCGTGTCGCTCAAAGTGTGTCGGTGTCCTGGGGTGGGGTTGGCGGCTTTCTACATGGGGGCGCGCGTTGTGCCAAACCGGTAGAAAGCAAGCAGTCCTTTTTTGAAAAAAGGACCAAACTTTCACTCCGCTGTCGCGCGCTCACCGGTGAGCCGCCGACAGGGGGCAAACGTCTTTTGCTTCTTTTCTTCAGAAAAGAAGGCCTTGCCTTCCTACACCTCCAGCAGGTCCCGCCGTGCCTGTATGGCCCCCCGCAACGCCGCAAGCACTGGCTCCACCCCCGCGTCCGATGCCGGCGGACCATCCGCCAGCAAGCCGCGCAGGCGCGCCGCGCCCGCCACCATGGCGCGGTCGGCTTGCAGCAGCGCCTCCAGGGTCGCCCGCTCGTCGCGCAGGCGCTGGGTCATGCGGTCCGCCTCCGGCACCGGCAGCGCCCGTATCTGGCCCTCCAGCGCGCCAATGCGGGCGCT
>CAHJWU010000156.1 GCA_903643085.1 Rhodospirillales bacterium | reverse complement strand
ACCGCCGCCGGGCTGGGGATGGGCGAGGGCGCGGAGGGCGTGCCGGCGGCGCTGGTGCGCGGAGTCCGGTGGGACGGTTCCGATCGTCCCGCGGCCGCGCTGGTGCGGGCGCCGGAGCAGGACCTGTTCCGGTGAGCCGGGTGGTGGTCCTGACAGGCGGCGTGGGCGGGGCGAAGCTGGTCCTGGGTCTCGTCAACCTGCTGCCGCCGGCAGGGGTGACGGCGATCGTCAACACCGGCGACGATTTCCGCCACCTCGGCCTGCACGTGTCGCCCGACGTCGACACGCTGCTCTACACGCTCTGCGGAAGGGCGAACCGGGCGCAGGGCTGGGGCCGCGAGGACGAGAGCTGGAGCTTCATGGCGGCGCTGGCCGAGCTGGGCGGACCCGCCTGGTTCAAGCTGGGCGACCGCGACCTGGCGCTGCATGTCCTGCGCACGCAGGCGCTCGCGTCCGGCGCCACGCTCTTCGCCTTCACGCAACGCGTGGCGGAGCGATGGGGGATCGCCGCCACCGTACTGCCGATGAGCGACGATCCGGTCGCCACCGAGATCGCCACGGCCGGCGGCGCGCTGGCGTTCCAGCGCTACTTCGTCGAGCATCGATGCGAGCCGGTGGCCACCGGCATCGCCTTCGCCGGCGCGGCGCAGGCACGGCCCGCTCCCGGCGTGATTGAGGCGATCGGCGATCGGGACACGCGGGCGATACTGATCGCACCCTCGAACCCCTATCTCAGCGTCGACCCGATCCTCGCGGTGCCGGGCATACGCGCGGCACTGGCCGCGGCGACGGCGCCCGTGGTCGCGGTGTCGCCCATCGTCGGCGGCGACGCCGTCAAGGGCCCGACGGCCAAGCTGATGCGCGAGTTCGGCGCGCCCGTCAGCGACCGCACGATCGCCGGGCACTATGCCGGGTTGATAGACGGGCTGCTCGTGGACGGCCGCGCGCCGGCGGTGGATCTGGGCGTCGCCTCCGCCTGCACAGACACGTTGATGCACGACCTGAACGACAGGATCCGCGTGGCCAGGTCCGCACTCGGGCTGGCCGACAGGCTTGGGCGGTGAGCTGGACCGCCCTGGTGCCGATCAAATCGGTCCACGCGCGCAAGTCCCGGCTGGCGCCTCATCTGTCCGCCGCGGAGCGCGCGCGGCTGAGCCAGGCGATGCTCGATCACGTGGTGGGCCGGTTGCGCGACTGTGCACCGGTCGGGCAGGTGCTGCTGCTGTCTCCCGCGCCGGTCGGATCGTACGACCGGATACGCGACGAGGGGCGCGGCCTGAACGAGGAGCTCGCCTGCGCGCAATGCGCGACCGGAACGGGCAAGCTGCTGGTCATACACGCCGACCTCCCGCTGCTTGCCGCGGGCGACCTCGACGCCCTGCTGGAGGCGGCCACGCGAGCCGGCCAGGCGCTTTCGCCGGACCGGCACCTGACCGGCACGAACGCGGTCGCGATCGCCGATGGCGCCACCCTGCGCTGGTGCTTCGGCGCGGACAGTTTCCGCCGGCACCGCGACGTGCTCAGGCCCGGTCACGCGGTCGTCCGGCGGCCCGGTCTTCTGCTCGACTGCGACACCGGATCGGATTTGACGATCGCTGAGGATGGCGGCTTCCGCTGGCGCGATGCCGTGCTCCCGCCTCGGACATCCTAGGCTTGCCTGGGTTGGCCGTCGTAGCAGGCAAGCAAGGCCTTCTTTTTTGCAAAAAAGAAGCAAAAAACTTTTACTTCCCGCGCGGGCTGAGCGGCCTCGCTTTGTCCGGATGCAGCCGGACGCCGCACATGCGGGGGAGTAAAAGTTTTTTGGTCCTTTTTTTCAAAAAAGGACTGCTTGCCTTACGCGTCACTTCACCGGCGACCGACGGGCTCGGGCAGCTTGCGGTCTGCGGCGTGTGCTGGCTACAGCTTCCTGGCCGGGGTTGTTGCGGGCGGTGGGCATGCAAGCGGACGTGATACGCGCACGGCGGTTTCTGCGCGCGGGACGGCCGGCGGACGCAATAGCGCCGCTGCGCCAGGCGGCTCTGCGCGCGCCGCAGGACGCGCTCATCGCGCATGATCTGGGCCTCGCTCTGCTGGAGGTGGGGCGGCTCGGCGAGAGCATCCTGGCCCTGCAGGCCGCCACCCTCGCCAACCCGGGCTACGCGGACGCTTTCTTCAGGCTGGGCATCGCCCTGGAGAAGGCCGGCCGCGCGAGAGAGGCCATAGGCGCCTACGATCGGGCGACCGCGCTGCGCCCCGGCCTGACCGAGGCGTGGTATCGCGCCGGCGCGCTGGTCTTCGGCTTCGGGCACAGGAGCGAGGCGATCGGCTGCTTCCGCCGGGCGGCTTCGGGCGGGGCCAAGTCGTCGTTCGGCCGCCTGGGCGCCGCGCGGGCCCTGCTTGCAGAGGGCCGCGACGGCGAGGGCGAGACGCAGTTGCGGCAGCTCCTGGCGCTGGACAGGAGCAACGCGCTGGCTCTCGACCTGCTTGGCAACCTGCTGGCCGAGCAGGGACGCTTCGACGAGGCGTGGACCTGTTACGAGCGCGCGGTGGCGGCCGCGCCTCTGATGGCCGGCAGCTATTACGACATGGTGCGGTGCCGCAGGCTGACGCAAGCCGATGCGCCGCTGCGCGCACGCATGCGGGCGGCGTTGCAGATTCCGGGGCTCGAGCCGGAACAGGTTCTGCGGCTTCACCTGGCTCTGGGAAAGGCGGCGGACGACCTTGCGGAATACGGCGAGGCGATGCGCCATTTCGATGCCGCCGCGGAGCTGCGCCGGCGCTGTTCGCCGTTCGATGTGGCGGCCTTCGCGGCGCAGGTGGACCGCCTGATAGCCTTGTTCACGCCGGAGGTGTTCGCCCGTGGGGGCAGCCGCGAGACGCCGGCGCCCGTGCTGATCCTGGGCATGCCGCGATCGGGCACGACGCTTCTCGAGCAGATCCTGTCCAGCCATCCGCGCGTGGCCGCCGGCGGAGAGTTGAATTTCTGGAACGAGCGCGGCATCGCCTGGCTGCAGACGCGACAGGCCATTCCCGATCCGGCGTTCCTGGACCGCGCCGCCGACGATTACCTGGCCGTCCTGCGCGCCCTGGGGCCAGAGGCCGCGCGTGTCACCGACAAGATGCCGTTCAACTTCCTGTGGGCCGGGCTGATCCACCTGGCGTTGCCGGGTGCCACGCTCGTCCATTGCCGCCGGCGCGCCATCGACACCGCGCTTTCGATACACCAGACGAACTTCAACCGGCACGTGGCCTTCCCCACCGGCGGCACCGAGCTGGTGGCTTATTTCAGGGCGTACCGGCGCCTGACGGCACATTGGCGTTCGGTCCTGTCGCCGGCGCGCTACGTCGAGGTGGAGTACGAGACCCTGACGGCGGAACCCGAGGCGGAGATCCGGCGGCTCGTCGCGTCCTGCGGACTGGCGTGGGACGATGCCTGCCTGTCCCCGGAGCGCAACGCCGGCCGCGTCAGGACGCCGAGCCGGTGGCAGACACGCCAGCCGATCTACCGGACCGCCGTCCAGCGCTGGCGCCGCTACACGCCTCTCGGCGCACTGGCTGAACTCCTGGAGGCCGGGGACGAGGACGGCCCCTCCGCGAGCAGCATGGATGCGGGCTCGCAGGGCGGCTCCGGTCCGGACGGCGACACCTGACGGCAGCCGGCAGGCCGCGACGGTGCGCCGGCACCGGTGCCGACGGCGCGTGCGGCTGCCCGCATTTCACAAATCTGTCACGCCATTGCCGGCGCACGACCTGCCTGGTTGCGGTAGACAGGCGTGGGAGGACACGGCATCCGGTTCAGACCCGAATGCCGGACCTGGCCTGTCACCGGAGGAACGCGATGTCTCGAAGCGAACGCCTGCGCCCCCTGGCCGGCCTGCTGGCCCTGGGGCTTGCCGCGCCGGCTGCGGCCGCACCCTCCCAGCTGTTCCCGACCTACGCGACCGGTCCGCTCAAGAACGGCGCTTACGTGGTCTCAAACGGGCAGATCATCACGCCGGCCGGCACGCAGGTGAACCTCGGCATACGCGTACGCGCCAAGGCGGTGGCGGTGAACCCGCGGGCCGGCAGCCACACCGCCGCCGTGCTGACGATGGGTGCGACGCAGGCTGTCGAGGTGTTCGACACGACGACCGGCGACATCCTGCAGGAATACCTGCCGTTCCAGGACAGCAGCGGCTCCTATGGCGGGATCAGCTATTCCGATGACGGCAAATACCTGATGTTCAGCCAGGACAGCAGCTACCTGGCGCTGGCCGAGGTGGGCGCCACCGGCCTGCTGACGGATTACGCGCACATCCCCGTCCCGCCGGACAACAGTTTCATCACCTGTTTCCCCAACAGCCCGATCGGCGACTATGGGCGGCCCTGCGGCGAGTTCTACACCGCCGGCACGTCCTACCCCGGCGGCGTGGCGTTCAAGGAGGGCCGCAAGACCGCCTATGCCCTGCTGAACCAGAACGACACGCTGGCCACCTTCGACCTGACGCGGAACCCGCCGGTGATGACCGGCCAGATACGTGTGGGCAACGCGCCGCACAGCGTGCTGGTGAGCGGCAACACGGCCTATGTCAGCAACGAGGGCGGCAGGGCCGCCACCGGGTCCGACTTCACGGTGCTCTCCGCCGGCACGCCGATTGTGGCCGACTACACCAACGGCTCGGCCACCACGGGCACCGTCTCCGTGGTGGATTTGGCCACGCAGACGGTGCGCGCCACCATCGGCACCGACCTGCAGCCGACCGGAATGGCGTTCTGGGGCACCTACCTGCTCGTGGCCAACACCTACAGCGACACGATCTCGGTGATCGACACGCACATCAACAGGCTGGTGCGCACGATCAACGTGGGCCTGCCGATCGCGGTGCCGAACCAGTACAAGCCGGCCTACGGCGCAGCACCTGTGTCCATCGCCGTCGACGCGGCGAGGAACGTGGCCTACGTGGCGCTCTACAACGCCAACGCGATCGCCGTGGTCGACCTGTCGATCCACGCGACCGCGCCGGTGCTGGGCATGATCCCGGTCGCCTACGCGCCGGCGTCCGTGGTGCTCGACGGCGCGCACAACCAGCTTGTGGTGGCCAACGACAAGGGTATCGGCACGCGCCTGTCCTTCGAGACGGACCACGGCGTCACCGGCTACAACACGCACCAGGACAACGGCACCGTCAGCCTGGTGCCCGTGCCGACCAAGACCGAACTGGCGGTGGACACCAAGCAGGTCCGCCAGAACGACCACTGGGACCTGGCGGCGAACATCGCCGCCGCCGGCAACCCGAACCCGAACGCCGCGCCGGTGGCGATCCCCGCGCATATCGGCGAGCCGTCACTGATCAAGCACGTGTTCCTCATCATTCGCGAGAACCGCACCTACGACCAGATGCTGGGCGACGTGGCGGCCGGCAATGGCGACGCAGCACTCGCCGTGTTCGGCGGCAAGGACTCGCCCAACGTGCACGACCTCATCAAGCGCTTTCCGCTGCTGGACAATTTCTACGATCCCAGCCGGCAATCCGCCGACGGGCACCAGTGGATCGTCGAAGCCATGGCACCCTACCAGGACGACATACAGGCGCCCGACTGGGTGCGCAGCTATCCCGGCGGCAACGCGGGCGACTCGCTCGCCTACACGAAAAACGGCTTCGTCTTCCAGACGGCGGTGCAGGCGGGTCTTTCCCTGAAAATCTACGGCGAATACTCGGAGAACGAATTCTTCCCGACCGCGCTCGGCCACCCGACCTGGCTGCAGTTCTACGACGACGCGCTGCGGTTCGAAGCCGGCAAGGAGAAAACGCTGAAATACCAGAACGTGCTGCGGGTGGAATCGTCGGTGCCCGTGGTCTCGGACCACCTGATCAAGAACTTCCCGCAGTTCGACCTCGGCATCCCCGACCAGTTCCGCGTCGATCTGTGGCTGCAGGATTTCAACAATGACCTGGCCAACGCAACCGTGCCCGCGTTCAGCATATTGTGGGTGATGGACGACCACACCGGCGGGCCGCCGACGGTGGATGCGGAAGAGGCCGACAACGACCTGGCCATCGGCCGCATGATCGACATCATCAGCCACAGCAGCGTGTGGGACAGTTCGGCGATCTTCATCGAGGAGGATGACGCGCAGAACGGCGTCGATCACGTCGACGGGCATCGCAGCCCAGGCTACATCGTCAGCCCGTACGCGGTGCAGAACGGGCCGACCGACCACACCTACTACACGCAGGTGAACATGACGCGGACGATTGAACAGATACTCGGCCTGCAGCCGCTGAACCAGTTCGACCTGATCGCGTCGCCGATGCTGACCGACTTCACCGACACGCCGAACACGGCGCCCTGGACGCACGTGGCGAACCAGGTTCCGCTCGACATGGGCGTGACGGCCAACCCGGCCGTCAGGCATGCCGCCCTGCAATCCGGCTGGCGCGCACTGAAGCTGAAGATGTTCGCCGGCAGGACGGACAAGGCCGACTCGGTGGATCCCGACACGCTCAATCATTACGACTGGTACGAGGCGACGCGTTACGACAGGCCGTATCCGGGCGAGGCGAAGGTGCGTCCCGCGGCCGATTTCGTGGACAGGGCCGCGCATCCGGACACCGATCTGGGTGACTGACACCTACCGGCACGGTGACGGTCAGGCGGGTGGGCACGGCCTTAGTTTCTGAGGAAGCAGGGCCCTGCCCTCCCAGCGGGTCAACACCACCCCGATCGCGCGGCCGCCCGGTCACTCCATCGGTGTCAGCGCGAAATCGACCCACAGGACCAGGGACCGCGTCTGGCCGGCGATTTCCGGCGGCGGCGGCGGCACCGCAGCGCGGATGACCGCGGCCAACGCAGCCTGGTCCAGGCTGAAAGACCCGCTGGACCCGACCACGGCGGCGCTGGAGACGGCATTGTGGCCGTATTCGAAACGAACGCGCGCGCGGCCTTCGCGATGCATCAGCCTTGCGGCACTCGGATAAACCAGGGCGTTCTGCACCGCCTCATGGACGCGGGCCTCCCAGGCCTCCAGGGCGTGGGGGGACGGGGCAGGTGGCGGCGCCGCCGGGCGAGCGGGAGAAGTGGACGTTTCGGGCGCGATCGCCTTCTGCACGATTGCGGCCTGCCGCACGGCCTTGGCCGGACGGGGCGCGGCACGGTGCCGGGCGCGGGGGGGCATTCCGCGCGGGCCGGCAGGCAGGCCCAGTGGCGGTATGGGCGCGAGGGTGCTCTCCTGACTGCCGGCGGGGGCCGGCAGCGCCACTTGACTGACGGCGGGCGCCGGTAGTGTCGCCTGCGCCGGCCTGCGCGGTGGCTGTGGCGGCACAGGCGGGGCTGGCGGCTGGAACACGACGGACATCGCGATGTCCGGCCTGGGCTCCGGCATGCGTCCGGCAAAGGCGATCGCCGCGGCGCCGAGCACCGCAAGATGGGCGGCAGCAACCGCAGCGGCGGTGGCCGGGCGCAGTCCGGCAGGCATGATGCCGCGATCGGGCAGGGTGCCGGCGCGCAGCGATACCGGGTCTGGCACTTGCTGGTCCATGCCGCCAGGCTAGGCGCGTTCGCCGGCCGGATCACCCGTCGGCCACGCGTCGGCTACGGATATCTCCGGTTTGTCACAAATTGCCGGAGCGGACTGAACGCGCGCGCGGGGGGG
>CAHJWU010000155.1 GCA_903643085.1 Rhodospirillales bacterium | reverse complement strand
GGCGGCCGAGGGGGATGACGGGGACATGCGTACGGCGCAGTTCCTGGCCGATCATCCGGCTGCCTACAGGGCGGCCCTGCTGCCCGCGGAGTGAGAAGCAGGCCGTTCTCGTGCCAGCTCGCGTTTTCGACTCCTGGGCAAGCAAGAAAGGCCTTCTTTTTTGCAAAAAGAAGCAAAAAACTTTTGATCCCTGCGCAGGCTGAGCTGCCTCGACTTTTCCGGGCGCGCCCGGGCGCTGCAGATGCGGGGAAGTAAAAGTTTTTTGGTCCTTTTTTTCAAAAAAGGACTGCTTGCTTTCTATGTGCCTTTCCCTCACGCGGGCTGGCTATGCCAGCGCCAAAAGTAGCAAACCCCAGGCGGGCGCCCGTGCAGCCGGCGAGCAAAAGTTTTTTGCCGCCTTTTCAAAAAGACGGCCTTGCCGGCTTTTCCCCCAGGCCCGGTTTGCGCGTCGCGTCGCAGGCGCTA
The DNA here is from genome assembly GCA_903643085.1 of Rhodospirillales bacterium. GTDB lineage: Bacteria > Pseudomonadota > Alphaproteobacteria > Acetobacterales > Acetobacteraceae > BOG-908. The sequence goes on along the minus strand of CAHJWU010000155.1, from coordinate 7,200 downwards.
TGCATGCAGGCTGGGGAGCCCGATCATGGAAGACGACACCGAGACACGCGACGGCGCCAACGGCACGCCAGACAGCCTGCTGCCCTACGATCAATGGATGGAGGACGCGCTGCGCGCCGTTGTCGCGCGCGCTTTATCCCACGTCGTCACCGAAGGCGTGCTGCCTGGCGAACACCATTTCTACATCACGTTCCGCACCGACTACCCAGGCGTGAACATCCCCGCCCGGCTGCGCCAGAAATATCCCGGCGAGATGACGATCGTCCTGCAGCACCAGTTCCGCGACCTGTTCGTGGACGAGAGCGCCGGCGTGTTCGGCGTCAACCTGTCGTTCGGCGGGGTGAACTCCGCGTTGACCGTGCCGCTGGCTGCGGTGACCGCGTTCGTGGACCCGCACGTGCAGTTCGGCCTGCGTTTCCGCGCGGTGGCGCCCGAAGCGGACGTGGCGCCGGTGGCAGCCGCGCCGGAGCCGGCGCCGGATGCCACGCCGCAGATCGTCAGCCTGGACGCGTTCCGGCGTAAGCGGGACTAGCAGGAAGGCCTTCTCCAAGGGGGAGCAATTTGGCCCTGCGCTATGTCGGCGCCCTGATCTGCCTTGAGCCCCCGGCTGGGGCAAAGGCGGGTGCCACGGGAATTGCCCTGCTTCTACGCCGGCAGACTCGCCGCCTCTTCCAGCACGCGCGCGGACGGCGCCACGCCGCGCAGGTAGGCATCCATCACCTCCTCCGCCGGCCCCTCCATCACGATGCGGCCGTGATCCATCCACGCCACGCGGGTGCACCAGTTCAGCACGGCGGCCGACTGATGGGAGGAGAGCACCAGGATGTCCGCGCCGCGCACCACGCTTTCCAGGCGCGCACGGGCCTTGGCCATGAAGCTTGCGTCGCCTGCCAGGAACCACTCGTCCATCAGCAGCACCTGCGGGCGTATGCAGGTGGCGAGCGCGAAACCGAGGCGCACGATCATGCCGGAGCTGTAGAACCGCACAGGCAGATCGAGGAACTCGCCCAGTTCGGCGAACTCCTGGACGTCCTCCTCCATCGCGTTGATCTGCGGCTTGCTGAAGCCGTTGTACAGGCCGCGCAGCATGATGTTCTCGCGGCCGGTGAGCTCCATGTTCATGCCGAGCTGCGGGTCCAGCAGCGCGTTCAGGCTGCCTTCCACGCGTATGCGGCCGGCAACCGGCTCGTAGATGCCGGCGATCGTGCGCAGCAGCGTGGTCTTGCCGGCGCCGTTCGTGCCGACCAGGCCGAGGCGGTCGCCACTTCGCAGGTCGATGTTGATGTTGCGCAGGGCCTGCACCACCACGCGCTGGCGCGTGTCCTCGCCAAGGCGGCCTGAGGCCGCGGCGAACACCGTCTTCTTCAGGCTGCGCGCGCTGCCGTGATAGAGCGGGAAATCGACGGAGACGTTTTCGACCTGGATGTGGGCCATGGGTTTTGGGTCTCTGAACAAAGCGGGCAGGCCGTTTCCGCAGGGCCCGAAATCCGGCCCCCGCATACGCGGCGGCCTTGCCGAAGCTGGATAGGCTACATCCAGTATGCCAGCCGGGTCCTCACGCGCACGAAAGCGAACCATGTGAGGCCGCAGAACAGCACGCTGTCGACGAGCGCCAGCATCCAGACCAGGCCCGAGACGGAATGGCCAAGCAGCGGGGCGCGCACCGTCTCCAGCAACGCATCGAACGGGTTGTAGGGCAGCCACCAGCCATGCGCGCCGAGCTGCCCGGGCAGCCAGACGATCGGCGTGATGAAGAACGCGATCTGCATGATGCTGCCGACGATGGGCGGAATATCGCGGAAGCGCGCGCACAGGCTGCCGAGCAGCAGGCAGGCGGCGAACCCGTCCACCGTCCAGAGCACGAAGCCCAGCAGGCTCTGGGCGGCGACGTAGCCTGGCCAGACCGAGAAGATGGCGAACACGCCGACGATCACCGGCAGGTTATGGGCGAACGAGATGGCGGTGCGCACCACCACGCGCAGGGCATAGACGAAGAACGGCATGCGCATCGCGCGTATGGTGCCTTCGGCCTGGGTGAAGGTGTTGCAGGCGTCGCCGACCAGCCCGCCGATGGCGTTCCAGGTGACGAGGGACAAGGCGAGGAACGGCAGGTAGGTGTGCAGGTCCTGGTGGAACAGCACGCTGTAGAGCCCGCCCATGGCGGCGATCCATACGGCGGTGGAGATGGTCAGCCAGAACGGGCCGAGCAGCGAGCCGCGGTATTTCAGCTTGATGTCCAGCCAGCCGAGTGTCACGCCGAGCCGCCAAAGTGCGGCTCCTTCGACGAGGTCCGTCCAGGCCAGGCTGTTGCGCTTGGTGCGGGTGATGTCCGCGCCGATGTCCATCGTGGAGGTGGCCAGCCGCGGCAGGGCTGGCTCCGTGATAGCTGGCGCGGCTATCGCATCTGGCTCGGATATCGCATTCATGGCTGAGGCCGGGTACTCCATCTGGCCAACGCGGGCAACTGCAAGACAAACGCGCTTCCTGCCGAAAAAAACAGCAAAAAGTTTTGCGAAGCGATGCAGTTGAAGAAAGCAAGCAGTCCTTTTTTGAAAAAAAGGATCAAAAAACTTTTCCTCCCCGGCATCTGCAGCAGCCGCATGCCCGAGGACAAATCGAAGCCTGTCAAAAGCGCAGGAGTAAAAGTTTTTTGCTTCTTTTTTTCAAAAAAGAAGGCCTTTCTTCCTTTCGCAACGCATCGCGTCAGGCTGCTCCTCCTCCTGGCATCCGGCTCCCTGGCAAGTGCCGCCTGCGCGCAGACCCACCGCGGCGGCGTGATGCATTTCGCATCCTACCAGGCGGACGGCACGATCGACCCGCAGATCAGCTACACGACGGATGTCTGGCAGGTGCTGTCGGTGACGCAGGACCAGCTGCTGTGCTTCCGCAAGGCGGAGGGTGCCGAGGGCACCGTGCTGGTGCCGGACCTGGCGGAGGCGTTGCCGGAGATACATGACGGCGGGCGCACCTACGTGTTCCGGCTGCGCGGCGGCGTGCGGTTCTCCGACGGGCGGGAGGTTGGCGTGGCCGACGTGGTGGCCAGCTTCCGCCGCATGTTCCGCGTCTCCGGACCGAACACAGGCAGCTGGTACGGCATCATCGTGGGCGCGCAGGCCTGCCTGGCGCATCCCGCCGGCTGCATGCTGGAAGGCGGCGTGGCGGGAGACGCGGCCGCGCGCACCGTGACCATCCACCTGACCCGGCCGGACAGCGAGTTCGCCCAGAAGATCGCCCTGCCGTTCGCCGCCATATTGCCGGCCGACACGCCGGCGCATGACCTGGGCACCACGCCGCCAGCGGCCACCGGGCCATACATGGTGGCCAGCTATGACCCGTTGCGCGCCATGGTGCTGACGCGCAACCCGTATTTCCACCAATGGAGCGAGGACGCCCAGCCGGACGGCCATGCCGACCGCATCGAAATACGCTACGGCCTGCAGACGGAATCGGAGGTGAGCGCGATAGAGAACGGCGCGCTGGACTGGATGAGCGACCCGCCGCCGCTCGACCGCCTGGCGGAGATAGGCGGCCACTACGCGCGCCTCGCGCACATCCACCCCATGCTGGCCTACTACTACCTGATGATGAACACGCATCTGCCGCCGTTCAACGACGTGCGGGCGCGCCAGGCGGTGGCGATGGCGGTCAACCGCCGCGTGCTGGCGAACCTGTATGGCGGGCCGGCGCTGGGCACGCCTTTGTGCCACCTGCTGCCGGAAGGACTGTTCGGCTCGCAGCCTTATTGCCCTTACACCTTGAACCCCGGCGACGAATGGCATGCGCCGGACCTGGCGCGCGCGCGGGCGCTGGTGGCGGCGTCCGGCACGGCCGGCATGCGGGTGACGCTGATCGCCTCGGACCGCGACGTGGAGCACAGCATGGGCGTCTACCTGCAAAGCGTGCTGTCCGACATCGGCTATGACGCGCGTCTGCACGCCATCTCCTTCAACATACGCGACCCTTACCTCTCGAATTCCAACAACCGCGTGCAGATCGGGCTGGCGAACTGGTACCAGGACTATCCGGCCCCTTCGGACTTCCTCAACGTGCTGTTCTCCTGCGCCGGCTACCATCCGGGTTCCGACGCCTCCTACAACATGAGCGGGTTCTGCGATCCGGCCGTGGATGCGCGCATGCAGGACGCCATGGCGGCCGAGCTGACCGACCCGGCCGGCGCGGCGCGGATGTGGGCGTCTGTGGACCATGACCTGACCGGGCGCGCGCCCAGCACCGCGCTGTTCCAGATACATTGGCTGGACCTGGTCTCTCCCCGGTTCGGCGGTTTCACCTTCAGTCCGATCTCCCACATGATCTTCTCGAAAGCCTGGGTGCAGTGAGCGATGGGCCTTGGGCGGTCGCCTGGCGCAGGCTGCGGCGGGACCGGGCCGCGGTGGTGTCCGCCTGCGTGCTACTGGCCATCGTGCTGGGCTGCGCGCTGGCGCCGCTCTACGCACGCCATGTGGCGGGCAGCGACCCGTTCCGGCCGAACCTGGACGGCAGCGTGGTGATAGGCGGGCGCACGCTGGACATCCTGCAGGCCGCCGACAACCCGCTGCATCTCGGCTCGGCCCCGATCGGCGCCACCTGGCACGGCGCATATTTCCTCGGCGCCGACGGCCAGGGCCGCGACGTGGCGGCACGGCTGCTCTACGGCGGGCGCAACTCGCTGCTGATCGCCGGCGCGGCCACGGTGGTCTGCCTGGCGCTGGCTGCGCTGGTGGGGATCGTGGCCGGCTACGCGGGCGGCTGGACAGACCAAATATTGTCCCGTCTGCTGGACATACTCTGGGCGTTTCCGGTGTACCTGCTGGCCATCTCGCTGTCCGTGGTGCTGATCAGCCAGGGTCTGCAGCTCGGGCCGTTCACCATCGAGGCGGACAGCCTGCTGCTGCCGATCGCCATCATCGGCATCGTCTACGTGCCCTATGCGGCACGGCCGGTGCGCGGCCAGGTGCTCGCGCTTGCGCAGAGCGAGTTCGTGCTGGCCGCGCAGTGCCTGGGCGTGGGCAGCCGCCGCATCCTGCTGCGCGACATCCTGCCGAACGTGGCGAGCACGCTGATCGTGTTCGCGCCGCTGATCATGGCGCTCAACCTGCTGACGGAGAGCGCGCTGAGCTTCCTGCAGATAGGCGTGCAGCCGCCAGCGGCGAGCTGGGGCACGATCATTGCAGACGGGCAGACGCTTATCTACGTGCGGCCGCTGGTGGCCGTGGCACCCGGGGTGATGATCGTGGCGACGGTGCTGGCGCTGAACGTGCTGGGGGATGGGCTGCGGGACGCGTTGGATACGCGCGCGAAGTTGCGGGTGTGAGGCAAGCAAGCAAGGCCTTCTTTTTTGAAAAAAAGAAGCAAAAAACTTTTGTCACCGCGCATTTGCAGCAGTCCGGTTTGATCCGGACAGGCACGCTGCGTTTCAGCAGCGTCAGTAGTAAAAGTTTTTTGGTTCTTTTTTTCAAAAAAGAACTGCTTGCTTGCTGATGCTAATTCTCGCCCGCCTAGCCCAGATGCTGTTCGTCCTCTTCGGCATAAGCGTCCTCGTCTTCCTGATCTTCTTCGCCACACCTGGCGCCGATCCCGCAGCGCGCATCGCCGGGCGCAGTGCCACACCCGAAGTACTGGCAGCCGTGCGGCATGATTTCGGGTTCGACCGGCCGATGCCGGTGCAATACGCGCTGATGATGAAGCGGCTGTTCGTGACGCAGGATCTGACGAGTTTCGTCAACCGCGGGCAACGCGTGGTCCCGGAGATCGTCGCGGGCGCGCCGGTGACGCTGTCCCTGGTTGTGGGCGCGGCAGTGCTCTGGGTGTTGGGTGGATTGGCGATCGGTATCACGGCGGCGCTGACGCGCGGCGGGGTTACGGACAGGGTGCTGATGGTGGCCGGGCTGGTCGGTGTTTCGATGCCGGTGTTCTGGGTGGGGCAGATGGCGAATTTGCTGACGCAGAGCCGGATGCACGACAGCTTGCTGTTTTCCTGGGTGCCGCCGTTGGGCTACACGCCGTTGAGCGAGGACCCGGTTCTGTGGTTCAAGACGTTGCTGATCCCGTGGGCGACGTTGGCGCTGCTCTACATGGGGCTGTACGGGCGCGTGCTGCGGGCGAGCCTCATCGAGGCGTATCAGGAGGATTTCGTGCGCACGGCGCGGGCGAAGGGGCTGAGCGAGACGCGCATCCTGATGCACCATGCGCTGCGCACGTCGCTGATCACGTTCGTCTCGCTGTTCGGACTGGATTTCGGGGCGCTGGTCGGTGGCGGGGCGCTGCTGACGGAGGTGGTGTTCAGCCTGCAGGGCGTGGGAAAACTCACGTTCGACGCACTGCAGAATCTCGATCTGCCGGTGATCATGGCGTGCGTGATGTATGCATCGTTCTTCGTGGTGGCGGCCAACGCGGCGGTGGATGTGGCCTACGCGCTGCTCGATCCGCGTGTCAGGCTGAAGCGTGGCTGACACGCTGCTAGAGGTGCGCGACCTGTGCATCGACTTCCGCACGCGCCAGGGCACCGTGCGAGCGGTGGATGGCGTGTCTTTCAGCATGGGCGCCGGCGAGATCGTGGGGCTGGTGGGTGAGTCGGGATCGGGCAAGACGCTGACGATGATGTCCGTGCTCGGGCTGATCGCCGATCCGAACGCCGTGGTTTCAGGCTCGCTGCGCTACAAGGGGCGCGAGCTGGCGGGATTGCCGCCGCGGGCGTGGCGGCAAGTGCGCGGGCGGGAGATCGCGATGATCTTCCAGGACCCGATGAGTGCGATGAACCCGGTGCACACGATCGGCTGGCAGATCGTCGAGCAGATACGCGCGCACCTGCCGCTCTCGCGCCGCCAGGCACGGGCGCGCGCCGTGGATTTGCTGGGGCGCATGGGCATACCGGCGCCGGACCAGGCGTTCGGCCGCTACCCGCACCAATTGTCCGGCGGCATGCGGCAGCGGGCGATGATAGCGATGGCGCTGAGCTGCGACCCGTCCCTGCTGATCGCCGACGAGCCGACGACGGCGCTGGACGTGACCGTGCAGGCGCAGATCCTGGCGCTGCTGCGCGCGCTGCGGGCGGATTTCGGCTCCAGCATCGTGTTCATCACGCATGATCTGGGCGTGGTGGGCGCGCTCGCGGACAGGGTGATGGTGATGTACGCGGGCAGGCTGGTGGAGCGCGGGCCGGTGGCCGACACCATGGCGCGTCCGGCGCACCCCTACACGCAG
>CAHJWU010000154.1 GCA_903643085.1 Rhodospirillales bacterium | reverse complement strand
ACACGAGAGCCATCGTGAACCCACCAGCCAAGGGGGTCCCTTTTGGACGCCGATCACCCCTCAACAGGGGTCCTTTTTCCACGCCGAAACACAGCCAAGCCCACGCTCAGCCGGGAACTGCGTGCGCTGGGATATCGCAAGCTCACTGCGCGGCCGCGCCATCATGCACAGGCTGAAGGCGCCATCGAGGCTTTTAAAAAAACTTCCCCGCGCGCCTGGACGAGATCGCGCGCGAGCAAGGCATCGCACGCGACGACATAGAGGTCTGGTTTGGCGACGAAGCCCGCATCGGCCAGAAAAACAAGATCACCCGCCACTGGGCCAAGCGAGGCACGCGGCCCGCGGCGCCGCACGACCAGCGCACGGCCTCGACGTATATCTTCGGCGCTATCTGCCCGTAGGAGGGCAAGGCCGCCGGCCTGATACTGCCCTGGTGCAACACACAGGCGATGAACCTGCATCTGGCTGAGATTTCAGCCCACGTGGCGCCCGGCCGCCATGCGGCTTTGCTGATGGATCAGGCCGGCTGGCACATGTCCGCCAAGCTCGTGGTGCCGAGCAACATCACCATCGTGCCGCTGCCGCCGAAATGCCCGGAGCTGAACGCGGCGGAGAACGTCTGGCAATTCATGCGCGACAACTGGCTCTCGAACCGGGTGTTCACCTGCTACGACAACATCGTCGACCACTGCTGTGCTGCCTGGAACAAGCTGGAGCCCTGGCACATCATGACGCTCGGCCTGCGTGATTGGGCACATAGGTTCTGATTACAGAGACTTGGTATTAGCGCAGGAGGCGCATCGGCGCCATAGAGCTTGCGCCAGGTGAAAACCAGATTGGTGTTGACGTCGTAGCGACGCGCCACGATGGACACCGACGCACCGGGTGCGGCTGCCGCCGCCACGATCTCCCGCTTGAGCGCTTCGGACCAAATGCGCCGCTTGACCCGCCTGCTCGTGTCCATGATCGCGCTAGTGGACACTTACCGCTCCGCCCTGGTTCAAGGGCAGAAAGCATGCCGTCGTGTGCTAAAAACGGCTAGGCGGCCTTCACCGCAGGGATACGAAATATTGACGTAGCAAGCCGTTGGTATTCTCGTTCGTGCCCCGCTGCCACGGGCTGTGTGGATCGCAGAAGTAGACGTCCAGGTCAGTGTCGATCCTCAGCCGTGCGTGCTGCGACATCTCTGCCCCTTGATCCCAGGTCAGCGATCGTCGCAGCTGTTCCGGCAAGCTGGTGATCGTATTGGCAATGCTGTCGCGGACTGCCTCAGCGCCATGTCCGGCCAGCGCAGGACCGTTCTTTACGCGAACGCCGCACCGTGCTCCGCCATCCGCGGCAAGTGCAGCAGCATCGTGAACCTTGTTGTGCGCTCGACCAGGGTGCCGATCGCGGAACTTTCGAGACCTAGAATGAGGTCGCCTTCCCAATGGCCCGGCACTGCCCGGTCAGCCACCTCAGCTGGCCGCTCGCTAATCATGATCTCATGCACGATGAAAGACTTGCCTCGCCCACGGCTTCGCGCCCGCGGCACACGCAATGCCCGCCCGGTGCGCAGACAGGCGGTCAGCTCCGCCGCAAAGCGCCACGACCTTGCACGTCTACCTGGCTGCCTACGAGACCTTCGAGGATGTCACCGCCGACCTTCCTCGCTTCATCGACAAGGTCTTCAACGAGACGCGATTACATTCAGCCTTGGGCTATCTCAGCCCTACCCAGTTCGAGAACCAACACGCCCAGCAGACTGTCAAAACAACCGCTTGAAAGTGTCCACCCCAAGGGGCGCACTCCATTCCCTGGTAACTTTTCAACGCTGATTGACACCAGCTTGGAAGCGCTAGCGCATAAGGGCCTGTAGGCGCAGGCGGTCGCGCTCCGGCAGAGCCTGGAGCGCGGACTCTGATGCCGTTCGGCCCGGCTACCGTCTCCTGCGCCGCGAACGCCTCTATCAACGATAAGATAAAAGTGTGAACTCCCGTAAGCGGCTCTCATGGGCGCGGCAATACTTAGGAGGTAGGCCAAATCTCAAAGGCTATCATCCAACATTGAAGCAAGCTCACCCTTGTCGAGCTCTGGCGGAAGTAAAGCATCCCGCATTAGCAGACGCTTGCGTTCGAGCAAGGCATGCAGATTCTCATCAAAGGAGCGTCTTCCGTCTGGAAGGATCGCCAAGGGTATATGCACCGTCACGGGCTTCAGCTGGCCAATGCGGTGCACGCGCGCGGTCGATTGATCCTCGACAGCGGGGTTCCACCAGCGTGCGAGGTGTATGACGTGGTTTGCCCGTGTCAGGGTTAGCCCCACGCCACCGGCACGCGGCGACAATAGCATAATGTCGAAACCATCAGCCGCCGCCTGGAACCGATCGACCCTGGCTTGACGTGCAACACCTGCGACACTGCCGTTGATCGTCATCGGGGCGTCAGTCAGGCGATATCGCCGCTGTAGCAGCCCGGCAAGACGCGCCATCAGAGCCAGGCTGTCGAGAAAGAGCAACGCGCGCTCGCCTCTGGCGTGGATTTGATCGAGCGCTTCCAATGCAAGTTCCAGACGGACGGAGTTACGGCTGACGATTTCGTCGCCTGCGTCATCCGAAATTTCAGCACAGAGACTGACCTGCCGCAAACGCTGCAACGCTTCCAATACGCGACCCGCGCCCTTGTCGTCGCGCGCAATCGCGACGGCGGCATCGTAGGCGGCGAGCTGCGCGCCTCGCATAGTGCCGCTTCTGACCTCCTGGGTGCAGTCATGCAGGCCAGGCAGGACATGGTCCTTCAGCCGCCGCTTTAAAAGGGCTGGCCGGCCACCAAAAGACTGGTCGAGCGATGCCTTCAACTCGGCAAGTCTGGGTGCCGCGTCCGGACCCTCGTAGGTCGCTGAACCTGCGGAGATCACCCAGATGACCTGGTGCCACACCATCCACAATGCACCAGAGATCGGCGAGCCGGTTCTCGACCGGCGTCCCGGTCAGCGCGATACGGAAATCCGCGTTCATAGCCTTGGCCGCATCCGTCATTCGAATGCCAGGTGTTTTCACTTTCTGGGCTTCGTCCATCAGCATCACGGCAAAGCGCACTGCACCGAAATCCCGACTGTAATCGCGTAGTGTCTCGTAGGTTGTCAGCACCCAATCGGCGGCGCGGATCGCTGACAAATCGAGTCCCGGCGTGCCATCCTGGTTCGGTTTTCGTAGGGCTGCCAATCCACGCCCGTAAGCGCCAAGTAGTTGTCCGAGTCCTGGCTGCCGCAAATGCCGGTCATGCTCCGCCCGCCAATTCTCCAGCAATCCGGTAGGCGCCACGATCAAAAGCGGTCGGCGCTCAAGCGTGCCCGCTTCCATGCCGTCGCGTAGCCAAGCCAGGAACGCGAGGCCTTGCAATGTCTTGCCCAGACCCATGTCGTCCGCCAGCAGCACACCTGGGCTGCCGGCGACAAAGCTCTGCTGCAGCCAAGTAAGACCTTCCAGCTGATGCGGCTTAAGGCTTGTCGCGAGGCAGGCAGGGAGATCCTCAGGCGGTGCCGGCCGGAGCTTTACTATCGCCTCCATCTCGGGTTGTTCGAAATTGTCGATCGGGATCGGCGTTAGTATGTCCGCCGGCGGTTCAGCAACACCCGAAAGTTTCATGTCCGCCTGAGGTTCGGAGGTGCCGCCGAACGGGTTGGCCGATGATGTCGTCTCGGCCGGTGACTGCTTCAGTGCATCCAGCGTCACACTCGTTGCCGGTATCTCCACAGGGTCGCCGTCGTGCATGTGCACGATGTGCAGTTCGCCCCGTTGCATTGCCGCAATTATCCTGGAAGCAAGAGCTGCAGCCTCTGCGCCACTTAATGGCAAACAATAGTCGCCAACCTGCAGTCCCACAACTCGTGGTAGTGCGTCCTCAGCCGGTCCGCCTGCCGGGCCAAACCAGTCATTGCCTCGAAGCACGATCCAGGGCAGCACCCGGGGTTGCCAAAGACCAAGGCCAATGATTCGGTCGGACCAGACGGGCGTTTCCACCATTAGGGATTCGACGACGGCCAGATCAGTCTCGTCTCCAAGCGCCTCGCGAATGGCCGGCCGCGGATCGCGCAGCATGGCGCGGCGCTGCTGGGGGCTGCCTGACGCTGCGCGACGAACCACCTCCAGCGCCCGGCGCAAGGGTGGCGAGATCGTAATGTAGATGCCGCCCGGCAACGTATAGACCGACCGGACATTCGACCATCGGAGAAACTGCTTTGAACCAAACTCACGCTGTCGGTCTTCGGGCAGCAGCGGTTCGATGCCGCCTCCGGCACGATGCAGAACGGGAACAAGCTGCAACGCGTCACCTTCGCCGACCGCATCAAGGGAGAATGCATCGGCTTCGATAATCGTGGCGGTGCCCAGCATACCGCTTGCATCGGCCTGACCGCTGGTGGCGGCCGGCGGAAGCGCCTCCCGCAAGTGGGCGATGGCGCGCATGCGCTCCGCCTCTTCACCCCCGACAACAGCGGCGCAAGCGTCGACGGCTTCCGCCACGGCGAACAAAGTCTCGGGCAATCGGCGCCATGCGCCCGCCTCGCGCAGCCATGCGCCAGTGCGCGCTGCACCAATGACCGGCTGACCTGTCCCGCGCACCCATCGTAGGGTTGCCGCGAACTCAGGCCGTAGCATGATGCCGTTGCCTTCAACGACCGCCCGCAGAGTGGTGGCTGGTGGGAGATCCAGCTTGCGCGCTTCTTCGGCAGTGAGGCGCGCTATGGCGGCGTGTTCGACGAGGACTAAGTCGCGATCTTCGATCGCCTGATCTTCGAGAATGAGCCGCTGGGCAAGATTCGCGCCCTTATTTCCCGACAGTGCCCAGGCTGAAAACGGCAGGATGTCAGCACCATGTCGTAACCTAATCTCGGTGGCCGACGGAGTTGGCGTGACTTCAAATCGAACCGTTTCGGCGATCATGGCATGTAGTCCGCCGGGCTTAACACGACGCCGAGTCGGTTCCGCAGAAGTGCCGCTACGCAACCTTGCCAAAGGCCGCGCTCGGGCTTTCGGTGCCACAGACCGCTACCATCATGCGAGCCGCCTTTCCCGTTGGAAGGGTGATCCGGAAAACTCAGGCCGCGTTCGCGCAAAGCTCCGCCGACGTACTGCTTTCGGTAAAGCGTTGGGCAATCCTTGTCACCGACAGCCCACGCACGCACAGCACCGACGTTGCTCCACTCACTCATGACGAGATCGCCAAGCCTTATAAGTAGCACAGCCTGATCCGGAGGCGATTCCAGCCGACCAAACGAGCCGTTCAGGTCGCGCATCGCATCCGCGCGATCAGCCAGTGCGGCGCCGAGCACCACCCAAACCTCGACTTTCGGAATGCGGCGCATGCAGGCACGCCAAAACGCTTGGCGATAACGCCACTGCTGATCGTTGTTGTTCTGGCTTATCAGCGATAAGAATGCCTCTAGGGAGTCTGCGGCCAACCAACTCCGCATCAGGGTGACGGCAGCCTCCGTGGCGCCTGCCCAGCGTTGCGGGTAGAGTCGTGGATCGCCAATTGTTCGCACCAGAAACGTCTTGATCGCATCGCGCGGCGCGACTGATGCGGATGCACCATTCAGCCAGGGTGCCAACGCAGCAAGTGCGGTTTGACCTGCGCAGTCCGGAAACCGGAGTGTCGATTTGTCGATCACCCTACCGTGGCGATCGCGTTCAGTGAGTTTTACCTCCAACAGCTCGGCGGCGCGTTCCCATGCTATCGGCGCATGTTGTGCCTGTAGAACACGAGGCAGTGCGCCGAGTAACTCTGAAATCGCCCGGCGATAGAACCCACCAGCCGCGCGCAGCGGATCGTTCATTCCGGTTTGTTCTAGAATATCACGGGGGTTCTGCTTGCTCTCAAGCAGCGCGCGGCCAACGCGCCTCGGGCCCTCGGCGGCGTCGAACAGGGCGTATTGCTGGCTGGCGCGCCGCCAAAATACTAAGCTTGACTCGTCCGGGCAGCGCGAAAGCATGGTCGATATGGCCCGGCCTGCTTCGGGATGCTTGATCCGGTCTGCTCCGAAATCATGTAGCCAGGCCTCGATCAATGTCCGCAGCCAGCGCGGACGCGGCTGCCCCTGATGCATTGTACGGGCGACGAATTCATCCAGAAGCTCGGGGATCGCAGCAGCAGGGTCTTTGCTATGCCAGAACACAAGAGGTGCACTGCGCATCAGGCGCGGCGAAATATTTTCGACGCCGCTCGCATCGCAGGCCTGTTGCAAGTCACGTCGTAATCTTACCAGGACGTCCCCGGATGGCTGCACCGGCGGTGTATCTGACGAAATGAGGTTTGCCGACTGGACACAGTCGGGCTGCACGCGCGGCATTGGCACGCGCTTGAGAGCCGATACCAAAGCGTCCAGCTTCTCAATCGCAGCTCGCGTTTCGCTCATGGCGTGTCGGTCTTCTGCAGACGATCGATATTATCGAGCAGCGCCTTCAGCTCGTCGGATGTGCGCGATGCGAGGACGAATCGTATGTCGATACGGCGGTTACGAGTGAGTTCCGCGTCCTCCGTTCCGCCCGACGGCGGAAGTGGCCGCCGTTGGCCGTAACCTGATATACCCAGAAGCGGCTGCCCCGTTGGATTATGCAAACTATCCAGACTGGGCCGTAATAGTCGCAATTCGGTAAACACCGTCAGCGCACGTTCGGTGGACAAACGGTCATTCTCCTGCTCCGACTGCAGTGCCGTCAAAGTAGGGTAAGGTTGGCTGTCTGTATGGCCTTCGACGAGAACCGTCTCCAGGATCGGTGCGTCATCGGCCTGACAGTCGTGCCGGGTTGAGGCCGCTGAATAGCAGGGCAGTACGTCACCCAGCACCCGCCCGAGCACCAGCAGCGTCCGCCGGGTCTCATCGGTCAGATCGCTGCGGCCGGTGGCGAACGGCACGGAATCCGAAAGCCGAAGCACGCCTGAGCGCTGATCCAGCGAGAATTTTATGCCACCCTCCTGCAACTTGGTCGCAAGGCGCGCGAGCAGTCCCGCCCGCGCGGCTTCGCGATCCTGCACCTCGTGCCGCAGGGCCGTCGCCGCCTCCGCCAGTCGATGCTTCATGACGAGATTGATCGCCTTCAACGCGTCAAGCTGAGCGCTATCGTCACGAAAATTCAGCGCAAGGATTGTCAGCATGAGGAGGAATACGAAGAGCACGCCAACCATCAGATCGCTGACCGATGCGAAGTAGCCTTCGCCTTCTGTCTCGGTGAGGCCGTCGTCGATCATCCTAACGTCCTGCCTGCCGGCGTGGCATCTCGTTGTTGTCAGCGATCGTGCCTTCAAGTTCCTTCACCAACGCATTTAGCTGGCTCACGCTACGCGAAAGGCCGCCGTCCATGTCGCGGATAAATCTGGTGATCTGGTCCTGGTAGCCGTCAAGTCCCTCGGTGAGCGCGCGCAACGTATTGGCGAGCGTGGCATCCACCCGATCAAATCGCTCCGCAGCCGCACCGAGCCGCAGCGCGAGGGCGTCGGCCTGGCCCTGCGCCGTCGACATCGCTAGGGTGGCTTTGCCTAGCCCCGCCATGGCGGTTGCCATTGCCTCGGCGACCAACGCCAAAGGCCGCGCAGCCTCCCGCGCTGCGGCGCCCGCTTCGCTCAGGCTGGCAGCACTCGACACCAAGGGAGAGGCGGCGTCGCGCGCCGACTGTCCCAACGCGCGAGCACCATCGGCCAGGCTGGTGGTCGAGGCGCCTAGCGATACCAGACGGTCGCTCAGGCCAGAGGCGCCTTGCACCAGGGTTCCGGCAGCGCCGGTCATGCCGACGCT
>CAHJWU010000153.1 GCA_903643085.1 Rhodospirillales bacterium | reverse complement strand
GTGCCGCCGGCCGACGAGGCGGCCGCGCGGGAGGAGCGCGGTATCAGGCGCTTCAAGCATGATCTTGCGGTGCTGCCGGCCAAGGATGCCAACGTGATCGACGTGACGTTCGACGCGCCCCAGGGCGCCAGAGCAGCCGCCGCGCTGAACACCATGCTGGCGCTCTATGCCCAGCGGCGCGCCACTCTGTATGACGACCCGCAGCTCGACATCGTCAGGCGCGAGGCAGAGGCGGGCGCCCGGGCCGTGGCGCAAGCCGACGAACGCCTGGCCGCGTTCAAGCGCGACCACGCCATCTCCGACTACGAGTCCGAGCGAGACCTGCTGCTGCGTCGGCGCAGCCAGGCTGAGCAAGCCGCCCAGGACACCGCCTCCTCGGTCAGCGAGCACGCGGCCAGGCTGGATGCGCTGACAAAGGCGCTCAGCGCGGAACGCCCGACGATCGGCATCTATACGGAGCAGGATGCCGACACGCGGCTGCAGAGCGTGAACGCCGGCCTGGAGGGCGTGCTGGCACGGCTGGCTACGGCGCGCGAGAAGTACCGTGAGACCAGCCGCATGGTCACCGGCCTGCGCGCCGAACTGGCGGCGCACCAGGCGGAGCGGACTCGCCTGAACCATGACTCGACCCTCTCTGTGGTTCGCCAGGGCCGTAACCCGACGATCGACCCGCTGCGGCTGGACCACGCGCGCGAGGTGGGCGAGCTCGCCGCCGCCCGTGCGCGCCTGCAATCCCAGCAACGGGATCTGGCGCTCGTGTCGCAGACGCTCACCGCGCTGGATGCCGATGAGGCGTCATTGGCCGGGCTACAACGCCAGCGCGCCAGTGCGGACGACACCTTTCGTGCGGCAAGCCGCATTGTGGCAGAGCGGCACCTGAGCGAGGCGGAAGATGCACGGCGGCTGGCGAACGTGCGCGTCATCCAGCCGGCGATCGCGCCGCAATCGCCACGCGCCACGCCTCTGCTGGTGATCGCCGCCGGGGCTGTGTTCGGCGGGCTTACCGCATTCGGCTGGGTGGTGGTGGCCTTCATGCGCCAGCCGATGTTCCTGACGGGCGAGGGACTGGAGGCGGCCAGCGGGTTGCCGGTGCTGGCGGTTTTCGAGCGCCGGCGGCTGGTGGAGGTTTAGCAGGCAAGCAAGGCCTTGCTGTGAAAGAAGCCGAACCTGTTCGCCCCTGCGCAGGTTCGGCCACTTCGGTGCTTTCAAAGACAATCGGCCGACGCGAATGCGCCGAGGCACAAGCTTTCGCCCAAGAGGGAGAAAACGTCCCCTACCCCCGCCTGTGCAGCCGCATCGGCATGCCTTCGGCAGGCCGCATGGTCACCCGCAGCTTGGGCGTCGGCACGAAACCTGGCTCGGCGGACAAGCGGGAAGCCGGAAGCAGCGTGCCCAGTATGGCGACCGCTTCGAGAAGCGCGAACCCCATGCCGATACAGATTCGCGGTCCGGCGCCGAACGGCAGATAGGACCAGCGATGGCGTGCCTTCACCGCCTCCGGCGCAAACCGCTCCGGATCGAACACGTCCGGATTTGGCCATAGCGTTGTGTGATGATGGATGGCGTAAATCGGCACGAAGACGTTGTCATGCGGCGTGATCTTCACGCCGCCGACCTTCAGATCTCGCGTCGATTGGCGCACCACCATGGCCACCGGAGGATAGACGCGCATGGATTCCTGGACCACCTGGCGCGTATAGGTCAGCTCGGCGACCTGGCCGGCTTCGAGCGCTGCGCCGCCTGTCACCTGTGCGATCTCCGACAGCACCCGGCTCTCGATGGCCGGGTTACGAGCCAGCAGGAAGAACGTCCAGGTCAGCGCCAGCGTCGTCGTCTCGTGCCCGGCGCCGATGGAGGTGATGATATTGTCGCGTATGTCGGTATCGTCCAGACCTTCGCCGGTTTCCGGATCCTTGGCGTCTAGCATCAGCGAAAGCAGGTCGTTGCGGCGCTCACCGGAGACACGGCGCTCAACAATGCGCTCGGTCACGATATGGCGCAGGTAGTCGCCGCCGCGCTCGGAGCGGCTTTTGCCGGGAAATGGCGTCCAGGTGGGCGCGCCGAGGGCGGACAGGGCCGTCTGCCAACTCGTTGACTCCAGGAAGTCGCGTATGCTGACTTCCACGCGCGCCACGTCCGTGTTACCGCGGCCGGAAAGCATCGTCTCCAGGATGATCTCGAACGTCACCCGCATCATCTCGTGGGTGATTTCCAGCGGCGCGCCCTCAGGCAGGGTAGCCCAGACGTCGCGCATCTCGCGCGATGCGGTGATCATCGCGGGGATGAAGTTGTTGACGTGGGCGGGGCGAAACACCGGCGCCGAAACACGCCGGTGCAGGCGCCAGCGCGCGCCCTCCGAAGTGAGGATGCCGCGACCGAGGGCGGGCTCCAGCGAGCGGCGCATGGGCTCGGCCTTGACGAAGCTTTCCGCGTCATCGACCAGCACCTGCTGCACGAGGTCCGGGTCGCAGATGAACATCGTGTTGCGCCCGAGCATGTGGCTGACGACGTAGGGGTCAGTGTAGACGCCGGCGGGCCAGGCTTCCATCGGGTTGCGCACCAGCTTTCGCAGGGTGCGCAATGTGCCGAGAAAGTTCGGCGTGATGACAGGGGGCGGCAGGTCGCTAGCGGCGCTCATCTCAGACTCCTGGCCATCCGGGGATCGCCGGCTTCAAAGTTAACGCCGTTAGCTTGACACTGGTTTCGGGATGGAAAGCAAGCAGTACTTTTTTGGAAAAAAGACAAAAAGTTTTTAGTCCCTATCGGCGGCTGTTTTAGCAGCCGCCCAAGAGTACCTAAAAGTTTCTTGCTTCGATCCGAGAAGAGAAGCTGCCTTACTCCGCCTCGGACTCCGGCATCTCCTGACGCGGACCGCTGTCCTGGCCCTTGGCGGACGGATCACGGTCCACCAGCTCGATCACCGCCATGTCTGCCGCGTCGCCGTAGCGCATGCCGGCTTTCATGACGCGCGTGTAGCCGCCGGAGCGGGCGCGGTAACGCTCGGCCAGGGTGTCAAACAGTTTCTGGACGATCGTGTTGTCACGGAGCTGGGCATAAGCCTGGCGTCGGGCGTGCAGGTTGCCACGCTTGCCGAGCGTAATAAGGCGCTCGGCTACGGGCCGTAGCTCCTTGGCCTTTGGCAGTGTGGTGGTGATCTGCTCGTGCTTGATAAGCGCCACGGCCATGTTGCGGAACATCGCCAGGCGGTGGGTTGATGTGACGCCGAGCTTCCGGCCGGCTACCCCGTGACGCATTTTTCTACTCCAAGAGAGAAAGCAGTTCTTTTAAAAGAAAACCAGAAAACATTCGCTCCGTGGTCGCGAGCCCTTCGGCAGAGTTCCGCGACAGCACAGACAAAAGTCTTTTGCTTCTTTTCTTCAGAAAAGAAGGCCTTCCTAGCGTAAACTTAAAAGGGTTCATCCAAACGCTTGGCCAGTTCCTCAATGTTCTCCGGCGGCCAACCGGACACATTCATCCCGAGCGCCAGCCCCATATTGGTCAGCACTTCCTTGATCTCGTTGAGCGACTTGCGCCCGAAGTTCGGCGTGCGCAGCATCTCCTGCTCGGTCTTCTGAACCAGGTCGCCGATATAGACAATGTTGTCGTTCTTCAGGCAGTTCGCCGAACGCACGGACAGTTCCAGCTCGTCCACCTTGCGCAGCAGGTTGCGGTTGAACGGCAGGTCATCCTGCTGTTCTTCGGCGCGCACCTGCTGCGGCTCGTCGAAGTTGATGAACAGCTTGAGCTGGTCCTGCAGGATGCGGGCGGCGAGCGCCACCGCGTCCTCCGGACCCACGGCGCCATTGGTCTCGACCATCAGCAGCAGCTTGTCGTAGTCCGTCACCTGACCCACACGGGTCGGTTCCACTTTGTAGGAGACGCGGCGGACCGGCGAGTAGATAGCGTCCACCGGTATCAGGCCAATCGGGGCGTCTTCGGGACGGTTGGCGGCCGCGGCCACGTAGCCGCGGCCGAGCTGCACGGTCAGTTCCATGCCGAGCTTGGCGCCCTCATCCAGCGTGCAGATCACCAGGTCCGGGTTCATGATGTCGATGTCGTGCCCGGCCTGAATCTGGCCGGCGCGCACTTCGCCCGGGCCGGTCGCGGTCAGCGTCATGCGCTTGGGGCCTTCGCCGTGCATGCGCAAAGCGAGCTGCTTGATGTTCAGCACGATGTCAGTGACGTCCTCGCGCACGCCGGCGACCGAGCTGAACTCGTGCAGCACGCCGTCGATCTGCAAGGCGGTGACGGCGGCGCCCTGGAGCGAGCTCAGCAGGATGCGGCGTATCGCGTTGCCGAGCGTCATGCCGAAGCCGCGCTCCAGCGGCTCGGCCACGACGGTGGCGATGCGATGCGGGTCTGTGCCCGGCTCGACTTCCAGCTTCTCCGGCTTGATCAGCGACTGCCAGTTTCTCTGGATAACCACTAGAGTACCTCTCAGGATTCAGGGTTCAGGGCCGGGACCGAGACGGAAGCCAAAGACGCGCTCTGACTCCTATCGCCTGATTCCTAGAGCCTGACTTCAGACGCGCCGGCGCTTGCGGGGGCGGCAGCCGTTATGCGGGATGGGCGTCATGTCGCGTATGGCGGTAATGCTGAAGCCCACGGCCTGCAGGGCACGCAGTGCGCTCTCACGGCCGGAACCGGGGCCGCTCACCTCAATCTCAAGCGTCTCCATGCCGTGCTCACGCGCCTTCTTGCCGGCGTCCTCGGCGGCGACCTGAGCGGCATACGGGGTGGATTTCCGGCTGCCCTTGAAGCCCTGGCTGCCGCTGGACGACCAGGCTATGGCGTTGCCCTGCGCGTCCGTGATAGTGATCATAGTGTTGTTGAAAGACGCCATCACGTGGGCCACGCCCGAGATGATGTTCTTGCGTTCCTTGCGCTTCGGACGCGCTGCCGCCGGCTTTGCCACTTACTTGGTAACCTTCTTCTTGCCGGCGATCGCGACCGCCTTGCCCTTGCGGGTTCGTGCGTTGGTGTGCGTGCGCTGGCCGCGCACGGGCAGGCCGCGGCGATGGCGCAGGCCGCGGTAGCAGCCGAGGTCCATCAGCCGCTTGATGTTCATCGCCAGTTCACGACGCAGGTCGCCTTCAACGCGGTAATCGCGGTCGATGGTCTCGCGTAGCTTGACGATTTCGTCGTCGCTGAGCTGGTTGACGCGACGGTCATCGGGAATGCCGAGCTTCGTGCAAATGTCCTGCGCCTTCTTCGGGCCGATGCCGAAGATGTATCGCAGGCTGATAACCACCCGCTTGTTGGTGGGAATGTTCACCCCGGCAATACGCGCCAAACCTAGTCTCCTTGCGCGGTGCCGGGCGGCACCACGTGATAATAGCCCGTTATGGGCTGGTTGATACCGAAATGCGGTAAGCGCGCGCATCCCGCGTTGGACGGCGCCGAGCGGAGGGATGTAAAGCCCGGTCGCCTGCGAGTCAACGCGATGAAATCAATTTGTCGCGACGCGCGCTTTCTCCGGAAGGCGTTTCAGTATTGCGCCTATCGCATCGGCGACGGCACCCATGTCCGCCATGCCATCCACTGTGTGCAGGCGGCCCTGGCCGGCATAATGCGGCAGGATCGGCGCCGTCTGTGTATGGTAGGCCTGCAGGCGGGCGGAGACGGTCTCTCGCCGGTCATCGGCGCGTCTTACGAAGTCGTGGCTGCCGCAGACGTCGCACACGCCGGCGGCCCGGGTGGGGTGGAACGCGTCATGGTAGCCGGTGCCGCATTTGGCACACGTGAAGCGGCCGGCGATGCGCTCGACCAGGGCGGTGTCGTCCACCTGCAATTCGATCACCGAATCCAGCGCGATGCCCATCGAGCCCAGCATGTCGTCCAGCGCCTGCGCCTGCGGCACGGTGCGCGGGAAGCCGTCCAGGATGAAGCCGCGTGCGCAGTCTGGCTGGCGCACGCGGGCGGCGAGCATGGAGATGATCAGCGCGTCCGGAACCAGCGCGCCGGATTCCATGATGGTCTTGGCGCGCACCCCTATCTCTGAGCCGGCGGCCACTTCGGCGCGCAGCATGTCTCCGGTGGAGACCTGGGCGATGCCGTGAGCCACCTCCAGCCGTTTCGCCTGCGTTCCCTTGCCCGCGCCTGGCGGCCCTAACAGGATCAGGTTCAACGGCCTCGGCCCTTCACGCGATTCTTGCGGATCAGGCCTTCATATTGATGCGCGATCAGATGCGACTGCATCTGCGTGATGGTGTCCATAGTGACCGACACGATGATCATCAGGCTGGTGCCGCCGAGTGAGAATGGCAGGCCGTATTTGGTGATCAGCATCTGCGGCAGCAAGCAGACCGCCACCAGGTAGATGGCGCCGATGGTGGTGAGGCGGACGAGTATGTGGTCGAAGTAGCTGGCGGTGTTGGCGCCCGGACGGATGCCCGGGATGAAGCCGCCGTACTTCTTCAGATTGTCCGCCGTCTCCTCCGGGTTGAAGACGATGGCTGTGTAGAAATACGAGAAGAACACGATCAGCGCGGCGTAGAGCGCCAGATATAGCGGGGCGCCGCGCGACAGCTGGCCGGCAATGCTGCCGAGCCCACCGGACAGCCAGGTGGGCATCCAGGCCGGCGCGGTGATGTTGGTGGCAAAGCCCGCGATGGTGACTGGCACCAGCAGGATCGAGCTGGCGAAGATGGGCGGTATCACGCCGGCGGTGTTCACCTTCAGCGGCATGTGGGTGCTGTCACCGCCGAACATGCGGCTGCCGACTTGGCGCTTGGGATACTGGATCATGATGCGGCGCTGCGCCCGCTCCATGAACACGATGAAGGCGATCACCGCGGCCCCACCCACCAGCACGGCCACGATGAAGAAGGGCGAGATGGCGCCGGTGCGCCCCAACTCAAGCAGCTGGCCGATGCTCTGCGGCAGGTTGGCGACGATACCTGCGAAGATGATCAGGCTGATGCCGTTACCTATGCCGCGCGCGGTGATCTGCTCGCCTAGCCACATCAGGAACATGGTGCCGCCGACCAGCGTGATGACGCAGGAGGCACGGAAATACAGGCCGGGATCGATCACCGCCGGGCCGGAATTGCCGTGGAACGTCTCCAGCCCCACGGAGATGCCGTAAGCCTGGAACAGCGCGATCAGCACGGTCAGATAGCGTGTGTACTGGTTTAGCTTCTTGCGGCCGGACTCGCCCTCCTTCTTCAGGGTCTCGAGCGAGGGCAGGGCGGTGGTCATCAGCTGGATGATGATGCTGGCGCTGATGTAGGGCATGATCGCGAGAGCGAAGACCGTCATGCGGCCGAGCGCGCCGCCGCTGAACATGTCGAACATGCCGAGGAAGCCGCCGCCGTTGCGGTGCATCATCTCCGCCATCACGGAGGCATCTACACCCGGCACGGGGATGAAAGTGCCGATGCGGTAGACGATGAGCGCGGCGACGGTGAACCAGATGCGCTTGCGGAGTTCCGTGGCCTTGGAGAGCGATCCCAGGCTGAAGGAGGAGGCTAGCTGCTCGGCTGCTGAGGCCATGGCACGGGTCCTAGGTGAGGAAAGCAAGAAAGGCCTTCTTTTTTGAAAAGAAGCAAAAAACTTTTGCTGCTGACGCTGCGTCCGGGGCCTCGGTTTATCCCGAGCCGGCCGGCTGGTGCAAATGCGGGAAGCAGAAGTTTTTTGGTCCTTTTTTCAAAAAAGGACTGCTTGCTTTGCCTTAGGCCTCCTTCGCTTCGGCCTTCGGCGCCGCGGTCGTCACCGTGCCGCCGGCCGCTTCGACGGCGGCCACGGCGGAGGCCGAAGCGCCGCTGCCGGTGA
>CAHJWU010000152.1 GCA_903643085.1 Rhodospirillales bacterium | reverse complement strand
ACGAAGCAGAGCGGCCCCTCGACGAACGGGGTCGTCCCGGCGCGGAAGATCCACACCGCCCACGGCACGCCGGACTTCCGCCAGGCCGCCCGGCAGGCCCAGGCCAGCCTGGGCGCGCAGGCGAGCGCGGAAGACGACGCCATGATCGGCCGCCTGCGCGCCACCCTCGCCAGGATGGACCCGCACGCGGAGGAGACCCGCCGCGGCTACGTCATGCTCGGCCGCGCGGAGCTGGCCACCGGCCACCTGCACGAAGCCGCCGACGCCTGGCGCTCCGCCCTTGCCGTCCGCTTCGAGCCGGACCTGGGCGCGCAGACGGCGGAGGTGATCACCGAAGCCGACTCCCAGGTCACGCCCGAGGCGGCAGACCTGTTCAAGCGCGCTCTGGCGGAGGCGCCGGCCGACGCGCCCTGGCGGCAGGACGTGGCTCGGCGGCTGGCTGAGACGGGGCCCGTAAGTAAGTAAGCAAGCAGTCCTTTTTTGAAAAAAAGGACCAAAAAACTTTTGCTCCCTCGCCTGCATCGAGGCCTGCGCGGGTCTGCGGGCGCTTGCGTTGGCACGGACAGGCCGCGTTTTGGTGCAGGCGGAAAGCACAACGCTTCTTTTGAAAAGAAGGCCTTATTTGCGCCCCGGCCCACCCGACATGACGGCCATGGAACACGAACCCAAGCCCCCCGCCACCCAGCAGGATGCCGGCCCGAAGCCGGACGGCACCACCAAGCTGCCCAAGGAAACCGGCGGCCCGAAAGGCCCGGAGCCCACCCGCTTCGGCGACTGGGAAGTCAAAGGCCGCTGTACGGATTTCTGACATGCCGGCGCCGCCGCGCACCCTCGTCCTGGGCTGCACCGGCGGCATAGGCGCAGCGCTGGCCGCCGCCACCCAGGCCACCGGACTGAGCCGCACCACCTCGCCCCCCATCGAGCTCACCGACGAAGCCAGCCTCGCCGCCGCCGCCGCCAGCCTGCGGTCCCAGCCGCCCTTCACCCGCATCATCGACGCCACCGGCGCCCTGGTCATCGCCGGTGCGGGCCCGGAGAAGCGGCTGGCCGACCTGGACCCGCAGGCGATGGCGCGCGCCTTCGCCATCAACGCGATCGGCCCGGCGCTGCTGATCAAGCACTTCGCCGACCTGCTGCCCAGGCAGGGACGCTGCGTGTTCGCAACCTTGTCCGCCAGGGTCGGCAGCATCGGCGACAACCGCCTCGGCGGCTGGTACTCCTACCGCGCCGCCAAGGCCGCGCTGAACCAGGTCGTGCGAACCGCCGCGGTGGAAGTGGCGCGCCGCCGTCCGGACGCCCTGCTGCTCGCCCTGCATCCCGGCACCGTGCGCACCCGCCTGTCGGCCGCATTCACGTCGCCTGAACAGGGCCTGACGCCGGAGCAATCGGCCGCCCTGCTGCTGGCGGTGATGGACGCGGCCACGGAGAGCGGAACTTTTCTGGATCAGAACGGTGCCGAGGTGCCCTGGTAGGAGGCACGGCCTTCCAGATACCAGCCCGCGTCAGGGGTGGCGCACAGAAAGCAAGCAGTCCTTTTTTGCAAAAAAGGACCAAAAAACTCTTGCTTCCCCGCATTCGCAGCGTCCGGGCGCCTCCGGACACCGAAGCGGCGGAACCAGCGCAGGGATCAAAAGTTTTTTGCTTCTTTTTTACAAAAAAGAAGGCCTTCCTTCCTTGCCCAGAAATCAACCAAAAAGCGCCTCGTCCAAGGAACAGGCCCGCCAGCCGAACGCACCACCCCTAGAAGCAGACAGCCCGCTCGCCAGATTCCTGGATTATCGCGCGCACCTTGGGATAGATCTGCCCTGTCCAGGCACGCCCGCTGAACACGCCGTAGTGGCCCGCGCCGGTCTGCAGGTGATAGCTTTTCCGCGCCTGCGGTATGTTGTGGCAGAGGTCGAGTGCGGCCATCGTCTGCCCCACGCCGCAGATGTCGTCGCGCTCGCCTTCCACAACCAGCAGGGAGGTGCGCCGTATCGCGCCGGGATCGACGGGCCGGCCGTGCCAGGTCATCTCGCCTTTCGCCAGCAGGTGGTCCTGGAACACCCGGCCCACGGTCTCCAGGTAGAACTCGGCAGGCAGGTCGGCGACGGCGAAATACTCGTCATAGAAGCGGCTATGCGCGGCGGCTCCCTCCACATCCTCGGTGAACAGGCGGCGCAGCTGGGTGAGCTGCGCGTTGATGTGGCGGTCCGCGTTCATCGCCATGAACGAGGCGAGCTGGTAGAAGCCGGGATAGACCCGCCGTCCGGCGCCGGCGTAGCGGCCAGGCACCTGGCTGATCGCGCGGCGCTCGTATTCGGCGATCGTCTGCTTCTTCGCCATCACGTTGACACGCGTGGGGCTGTTCCGCGTGTCGATCGGGCCGGCCATCAGCGTCAGCGTGCGCGGCTGGGCGGGATTGCGCGCCTCGGCCATCACCGCCGTGGCCATCAGCGCGGGCACCGCGGGCTGGCAGATCGCCAGCAGGTGGGTGTCCGGCCCGAGCGTCTCCAGGAAGGTGATCAGATGGTCCACATACTCGTCCAGCCCGAAGCGGCCCGCCGAGACGGGCACGTCGCGCGCGTTGTGCCAGTCGGTGATGTAGACGTCGAAATCGGCCAGCATCGTCTGCACCGTGGGGCGCAGCAGCGTGGCGAAATGGCCGGACATCGGCGCCACCACCAGCACCTTGGGCTGCGGCGTGAGCGAATCCTTCTCGAACCGCAGCAGGCTGCCGAACGGCGTGGCGGTTACCACCCGCTCGGTGACCGCCACCGCCCGGTTGTCCATCTCCACCGCGGTGATGCCGAACGGCCGGCGCGCCTGGGTGACCACGGCCGTGGTGAACAGCTCGGCGCCGGCCGCCATCAGCCTGACGGCGGGCAACTGCTTCAGCCTGGGCACCTGTCCCAGCAGGTCCAGCCACAGTCCCGCGGCCGCGCGGGCGGGGGCTAGGAGGTCGGACTGGGCCTGGTACATCTTGTAGAGCATGATACCCTAGATTGGACGCGTACTCGCAGTTGCGAAAGGGGTGGGCCGCCTGGCCAAAGACGCAGGCCCGGCAGGTGGGTTGCCTGCCTGGCGCAACACGATACGCCGCCACGATGAACGATCCGACAACAGGCAGGAGGCGCAAGATGGCGAAACCAAATGTCGTTCAGGCCAAACCGGCACGCAAGGAGACCGGGGAGGCGGTGCTCACCATAAGCAGCCGCAACTACTCGTCCTGGTCGTTGCGCGGCTGGCTGCTGCTGCGCTGGTCCGGCCTGCCGTTCCAGGTGACGCGGGTCGCCAACAGCGACGCGGCGGCGCGCGCGGAACTGCTGCAACAGGCAAGCTCCATACGCATCCCCTCGCTCAGCCACGGCGCCGTGCAGGTCTGGGGCGTGCTGGCCATCGCCGAATACCTGGCAGAGCTGGCGCCGGATGCCGGCCTGCTCCCGCCTGACCGCGCGGCGCGCGCGCGCTGCCGTTCCGTCAGTGGCGAGATGCAGGGCGGCTTCGCTGTCCTGCGCGCCGGCCTGCCGGTGAACCTGCACGCCTTCCGGCCGAACTTTCCGCTCTGGTCGGGCGTGCGGGCGGACATCGCGCGCGTCACCGAAATCTGGCGCGACTGCCTGGCCGGGCATGGCGGCCCCCATCTGTTCGGACCCCGCCTCTGTTTGGCGGACGCGATGTTCGCACCCGTGTGCACGCGGTTCACGACGTATGACGTGGACCTCGATCCGGTGAGCGAAGCCTACCGCGACCGCATCATGGCGCTGCCCGAAATGCGCGAGTGGATCGCCGAGGCAAAGCAGGAGCCGGAGCTGGTGTCGGAGCTCGAGGTGGACGGAGAGTTCTAGGCGGGCAGTTCTTCGTCGAACGAATCGAGAAATCCTGCTCCCTGCCGGCGGCTGTGGACCCTTACGCCGACAGGGAGCGGACGCCGCTTGCTACCTCTCCGCAAGCAGGCCCTGCTCACTCGCCCGGCGCGGCAAACCCCACGATGTTGCCAGCCGGGTCCTGCAGGAAGATCTCGTCCGCGCCGTAGAACGTGGTCCGCCGCGCCACCGCCACCGGCGCATCCGCGAACGAGGCGAGCACCGGCGCCAGTGACGCCACGCTGACATACAGAACGCTCGCCTGCACCGCGCGCGCCACGGCGGGCACGTCCGCGCCGGCCGATATGCGCGTCTGCAGCATCAGCTCGATCGCACCGCATTGCAGGATGGCGAACGCGAACGGCGAGGCCTCCGGCACCGTCATCACCGGCTTGAATCCCACCCTGTCCCAGAACGGCAGGCACGACTCGATGCTGTCCACCAGCAGGATCGGTGTCGCCGACCTGACGTCCATCGCGTCGCTCATGCCACGATCCTGCTGTAGCCGCCTGCGCGTTTCAAGCCTATCCTCCGGCATGCCGGCTCGCTGGCTCTGCGGACACGCCTGCGCGCCAGCAGCCGGATGAACCAGCACCGGGAGGACGCGCCATGCACCTGGACCGCGGCGACGGCGTCCAGCTCGCCTACACCCTCACGCCCGGCCGCCAGCCGACCCTCGTCTTCCTGCCCGGCTTCATGAGCGACATGGCCGGCGAAAAGGCCACCCTGCTCGCCGCCCACGCCAGCGGGCTCGGCCACGCCAGCCTGCGCCTCGACTACTCCGGCCACGGCACCAGCACCGGCCAGTTCGTCCACGGCACCATCGGCCGCTGGACCCAGGACGCGCTGTTCCTCATCGACCGCCTGACTCAAGGTCCGGTCGTCCTGGCAGGCTCCTCCATGGGGGGCTGGATCGCCCTGCTCGCCGCCCGCGCCCGCCCGGATCGCGTAACCGCCCTGGTCGGGATCGCCGCCGCCCCGGACTTCACCGAAACGCTGATGTGGGCCGGCCTGGACGAGGCCGCCCGCGCCGTCCTGCTGCGGGACGGTCTGCTCCGTATCCCCAGCGCCTATGGCGGCGAGCAGATCATCACCCGCGGCCTGATAGAGGACGGCCGCAACCACCTCGTCCTGGGCGGCCCGATCCCTATCACCTGCCCCGTCCGCCTCCTGCACGGCCAGCAGGACCCCGACGTGCCCTGGCAGACCGCCCTGCAGCTCGCCCGCCGTCTGGAAAGCACGGACGTGCAGGTCACCCTCATCAAGGACGCCGGCCACCGGCTTTCGCGGCAGGGAGACCTCGCCGTGCTGCAAGACCTGGTTGGCGCGCTGCTTACCGGAAGGCCAGAAGCGTCCCGAAAGTCAACTCCGGCATGACGCCCCAAACCTCAGTCAGCCTGCCCAAGAGATGGGGGTCTGGGGCCTCAAGGCCCCAGCGGGGTGTGGGGCAGAGCCCCATAGGCGCGAGCTTAAGGAAACAGGTACCGTTTCCGGCTAGGGGCTTATAACCGCCTCCTGGCTTTCCCTAGAAGGATCGAACTTCGGGATTGTAGCCGGGGAGTTAATCGTTGCCGACCTGCTTCAGCGTCTCAATGAAAGCACGCAGTGTTGCCCGCACATGCCGGTGCCCGGGATAATAGAGGCAAAGGCCCGGCATCGCGGGACACCAATCGGCCAGCACCAACAGCAGATCCCCGGCCGCTATCCGCGATCGCGCGGCGGTTGCCGGGACGAAGGCGATGCCGAGATCATTTGCGGCCGCTTCCGTCATCAGGCGCGGATGATCGAGTGTCAAAGCACCGGGCACATCGATCACCGCCTCCTGGCCATGCTTCTCGAAGTCCCAGCGATGAACCTTCCCGCTCGGCAGGCGATGCCGGATGCAGCGATGGTGCATGAGGTCGTCAGGCACCATCGGCGTGCCGTGGCGGGCGAGATAGTCGGGCGACGCCACGGCGATGAAACGCACATCACCGCCGAACGGAATGGCAATCATATCCTGCGGCACCGAGTCCCTGAGCCGGATGCCGGCATCGAACCCCGCCGCGACGATGTCCACCAGCCGACCATCAGTCACAAGGTCCAGGGCGACGTGCGGATGATGCTGAAGAAAGGCCGGAACGGCACTTTGCAGGAGGCGATCCGCCGCCGTGTCCGTGCAGTTGATGCGCAGCGTGCCGCCGACGATCATGCCGGCGTCGGCCAATGCGTCGAGCGCCTCGTCATAGTCCCTGAGCAGCGCCGTGGCCCGCCCGAACAATTCAGCTCCCGCTTCCGTCAGCGAGATGCTGCGGGTTGTCCGGTTGAGCAGGCGGACGCCCAAATTCCTTTCCATGCCGATCACCACATGGCTGAGCGTCGATCGCGACACGCCGGTCAGCTCCGCGGCGCGGCGAAAGCTTCGATGTCGGGCAACAGCCACGAACCCTGATAGATCGGCCAAGCTCGGGCGGGCCATTGGTGGCGATCTCCCACGACCCCATGCCGTTTGCGACCACTAATCCTTGTCGCCCACCGCCGCTAGGTCATGTCCGAAGGAGAGTTTGCATGATGAAGACCTGGCTCATTACGGGCGGATCCTCCGGCCTTGGACGAACCCTGACCGAGCAGCTGTTGGCGCGTGGCGACCATGTGATTGCAACCGTACGCGATCCACGTACCTTGTCCGATCTGCTTGCCTCCAACGAGACAGCCCTCCGCGTTCTGGTGTTGGACTTGACCGACACCCTCGCCATTCGCCGCGTCGTCGACGATGCGTTCGGTGCCGCCGGGCGGATCGACGTGGTGGTCAGCAACGCTGGCTATGGGGCGTTCGGCGCGGCCGAGGAACTGCGCGACGAGCAGATCGAGCGGCAGATTGCCACCAACCTGACCGGCTCGATCCAGCTCATCCGTGCCTGCCTGCCGCACCTGCGCGCGCAGGACGGGGGACGCGTGCTTCAGCTATCTTCCACCGGAGGCCAGGTCGCTTATCCCGCCTTCAGCATCTATCACGCGACAAAATGGGGCATCGAGGGCTTCGTTGAGGCGGTGGCACAGGAAACGGCCGGGTTCGGCATCGACTTCATCCTTGCCGAGCCTGGTCCGACCGCGACCAGCTTCAGCGCCAACCTCGATCGCGCGGACGCCATGCCCGAGTACGACGACACGCCGTCTGGCGAGGTGCGTAGGATGTTTGCGAATGGCGGCAGCATGGCGAGGCGTGATGACGCGGGTGTCATCGCTGAGCGCATGATCGCCGCTGCCGACGCTGATCGTCCGCCGCTCCGCTTGGTTCTGGGCGATGTGTCATACCATCATATCGAACGTGCTCTTTCAGCACGGCTCGATGCCGTTCGCGCCCAAAAGCCGGCAAGCTAGGCTGCTGGCCGCTTTACGGTATCGATGCCTTGCCTCCCACTACGTCCAGCGTTAAGTTCGCGCCTATGGGGCAGAGCCCCACCTCGCTTACAGGCCAGAACATCCGCCCCGCAAAACGACGGCGCCCTGCTGTTTCAGGAAAGGCCCCGCCCCCTCTCCTCCTCCAAAACCCCAAGCAACCCCTCCCGGTACGTGGGATACCGCCACCGATACCCCAGCGCCGCCTGCGTCGCCTCACCGCGCACCCGCCGGCTCTCCGCCCAGAAACTGCGCGCCATCTCGCTCATCCCGCCCACCGCCTCGCTGAACGGCACCGCCGGCGGCGCCGCCACGCCCAGCAGCCCGGCCGCATATGACGTCACGTCCGCGCTCTCCGCCGGGGCGGCATCGGAGAAGTTCAGCACCCGCGCACCCTCCGGCGGACGCGCCATCGCCGCCATCACGCCGGCCGCGATGTCGTCCACATGTATGCGCCCGAACGCATGCCCCGGCCGCACCACGCGCCGTGCCTGTCCCGCCCGCAAATCGTCGAACACGGACCGCCCGGGCCCGTAGATGCCCGCCAGGCGGAACAGATCCAGCGGCCGCCCGCGCGCCGCCGCCCGCCA
>CAHJWU010000151.1 GCA_903643085.1 Rhodospirillales bacterium | reverse complement strand
GGGTGCCGCCGCGCCGGCCGCGTTCCTGCCCGCCGCCGCGCATCTGCGCCATCACCTCGGTGCCTGGCCGCATCACCAGGGCGCCCGCACCTTTCGGGCCGCCGATCTTGTGGCCGGAGAGGGCGATGCTGTCGGCGCCAAGCCCGGCCAGGGTGAACGGGATGCGCCCGGCTGCCTGCACCGCATCCACATGCAGGCGGGCGCCGTGGGCGCGGCACAGGATCGCGGCTTCTTCTATCGGGTGCAGCACGCCGGTTTCGTTGTTTGCCAGCATCAGGCAGACCAAAGCGGGCGCTTCACGCAATTTCTGCTCCAGCGCGGCGAGGTCCACCTGGCCGCCCGGTGTCACTGGCAGGCTGATGGCGTCCGGTGCCGCTGCACGCACGGCATCGTGTTCAGTGGCGCCGACGATGATCCGGCGGCCTGGCGAGAGGCTGGCAATGGCGAGCGCGTTGGCCTCGGTGCCGCCGGAGGTAAAAACCACGTCGGCCGGCGCGGCCCCGAAACGCGTGGCGATCACCGCCCGGCTGTCCTCCAGCAGGCGTCGCGCGGCGCGGCCTGCGGCGTGTATGGAGGAGGGGTTGCCCGCCAGGTCGAGCGCCGACACGGCGGCCGCCCGAGCCTCGGGACGGAGCGGTTCGGTGGCGTTGGCATCCAGGTACGTCACGGTCTGCATAGCCGCCATGTGGGCCGAAGCGGGCCAAACAGGAAGATGACGCTACGATTTCAGTGTTAACGCACCCCGTCCTCTGCCTATATTTACTACTGGCTTCGATCGGCCCGACGCAAACGGCAGGCAAGTTCCGTCTGGCGCGCGTGTTCGTAACTTCTGTCCGAGGCGGCGAGGCAGTGCGCGCGCGGCGTGAAGAGACCCTGTTTTGAGGCGGCCGCCCTGCCCTGGCGCCGCCTTTGGAAGAACGAAGAAAAGCCATGCCTGAGGTGATGTTCGCCGGCCCTGACGGGCGCCTGGAGGGTCGATACCACCATAGCAAGGAGAGTGCCGCTCCGCTGGCGCTCATCATGCACCCCCACCCGCTGCACGGCGGCACGATGAACAACCGTATCACCTACACGATGTACCAGAGCTTCCAGAAGCTCGGCTTCAGCGTGATGCGCTTCAACTTCCGCGGCGTCGGCCGCAGCCAGGGCCGCTATGACGGCGGCATAGGCGAGATAGGCGACGCGGCCGCAGCACTCGACTGGATGCAGATGGTCAACCCCAGCCATGGTGGCCTGTGGATCGCCGGCTACTCCTTCGGCGCGTTCGTGGGCATGCAGCTGCTCATGCGACGCCCTGAGGTGTCGGGCTGGATCTCGGTCGCGCCACCTGCGAGCCACTACGATTTCGGCTTCCTCGCGCCCTGTCCTTGCGGCGGGCTGCTGATACATGGCGACCAGGACGAGCTGGTTCCCGAGCCGTCCGTGCGCAAGCTGGTGGACAAGCTGAACACGCAGAAGAACGTGACGGTGGATTACCGCATCTTCGCCGGCGCCGACCACGTGTTCGCCAACCATGCCGAGCAGGTTGGCGAGGCGACGGAGGACTACGTGAAGAAGGTGCAGGCGCGCAAGACGATGGCGCTCGCGGCTGACTGAGCAGGCGGGGGACTTTTCTCCCCGTCGGCGTCATCGAGACGTTCGCCGACGGGGAGCAAAGGCCCGTCACTGGCCGCCCTGACGCGCGACGTCGGGCGGCGGCGCCGACGGTACTTCTTATTCAGGACGACCCGGCCGAAGCCTGCGCGCACGTGCCGGCGATACGGATGGCCGGCAGGATTGTGGCTGACCTGCTGCCCAACGGCGCCTGTGCCGGGCGAGTGGCTGACCCATCTGGACCGGTGCCGCCGCTTGCACGAAGACCCGACGGTTCAGTTCGTCAGCTCGCCTCACTGAGACGCACGCCCGGACGTTCCCGCGACAGCGGACCAAAAGCTTTTTGCTTCTTTTTCTCGAAAAAGAAGGCCTTGCTCACTTCGCATAACGTCGGCCCAGATTGACAGCCCGGGTCACCTCGGCGCCCATGAGTCCATACACTCCCAGGACGCTCCATCCATGAACAGACGCCTCCTCGCCGCCGGCGCCGCGCTCGGCCTGCTGGCCACCCACGCCGTCGCCGCAGAGAAAACCCCGGGTGCTTCCGGCAATTGGGGCTTCGATCTGGCCGGCATGGACCGCAGCGTGGTCCCTGGCCACGATTTCTTTGGCTACGCCAACGGCGCCGCGGTCAGCCACATCGCGATCCCGCCGGACCGCACCAATTACGGCGCGTTCATCGCGCTGGCAGACCTCTCCGAGAAGCGCGTGCACGACATCCTGGAGCAGGCTTCCGCCGGCGCAGCCGACGCGCCGACCGACGCAATAGGCAAGGCCGGCGCCATGTACAAGGCGTTCATGGACGAGGCGCAAGCGGAAAAACTGGGCGCCGCGCCGATGAAGCCGGAGCTGGCGGCGATCACCGCGCTCAGGACGGCGGAGGATTTCGCGGTGCTGCAAGGGCACGCGCAGACGACCTTTCAGGGCTCGCTGTTCGCGCTGTCGATCGATGCGGACGCCAAGGATCCCACGGCCTACGCGATCTCCCTCGGCCAATCGGGCCTGGGCATGCCGGACCGCGACTACTACCGGGAGCGCCAGTTCGCCGACAAGAAGGCGAAGTATGCGGCCTACGTGACGCAGATGCTGACGCTGGCCGGCTGGCCCGACCCGGCAGGGTCCGCGGCGAAGGTGGGGGCCTTCGAGGAGAAGATCGCCGAGGTGAGCTGGGCCCGCGCGGACGAGCGCGACCCGGACAAGATCTACAACCCGATGAGCCTGGACGAGCTGGCGAAGACGGCGCCAGGCTTCGACTGGCCGGCGTTCTTCAAGGCGGCTGGCCTGGGCACCCCGAGTCGCGTGGTCGTGGAAGAGAAATCCGCGGTCAGCAAGATCGCGGCGCTGGTGGGTGCCACCCCGATCGACACGCTGCAGGCCTGGGCCGCCTTTCATCTGGCGACCAACGCCGCGCCGGTGCTGAACAAGGCGTTCGTCACCGCCGAGTTCGACTTCAAGAACAAGCTGCTGCAAGGCCAGCCCGAGGAGCGGCCGCGCTGGAAGCGCGCGGTGGTCGCCACCGAAGGCGCGCTCGGCGAGGCGGTGGGCGAGGTCTATGTGCAGCGCTACTACCCGCCGGAGGCGCAGACGAAGATGGAGGCGCTGACGCATGATCTGCGTGCCGCCTTCCGCGCGCGCCTGCAGCACAACGACTGGATGCAGCCGCAGACGCGCGACCTGGCGGTGGCCAAGCTGGACGCGTTCGATTTCCAGATCGGCAAGCCGAAGAAATGGCGCGACTACGCGTCGCTGCGGATCAGCGCGCACGACCTCTACGGCGACACGGAGCGCGGCACCGCCTTCGAATGGCAGTTCTGGCTGGCCCATCTCGGCCACCCCGTGGACCGCGACCAGTGGGACATGACGCCGCAGACGGTGAACGCCTACAACAACCCGGTGTTCAACGAGGTGGTGTTCCCCGCCGCCATCCTGCAGCCGCCGTTCTTCAACAAGGACGCCGACCCCGCCATCAACTACGGCGCGATCGGCGGCGTCATCGGCCACGAGATGACGCACGGCTTCGACGACCAGGGCCGCAAGTTCAACGCCAAGGGGCAGCTGCACGATTGGTGGACGGAGGAAGACGCCAGGCGTTTCGACGCGCTCGGCAAGCGGTTCGGCGCCGAATACGCGGCGATGGACGTCCTCCCCGGCGCGCACATCAACCCGGCACTTACGATGGGCGAGAACATCGCCGATCTGGGCGGGCTCACACTGGCGCTGGACGCCTACCACGCCTCGCTGCACGGCAGCCCGGCGCCCGTGCTGGACGGCATGACCGGCGACCAGCGCGTGTTCCTCGGCTGGGCACAGGTCTGGCGGGCAAAAGTGCGCCCGGAATCCGCCCGCCAGCGCCTGGTGATCGACCCGCATTCGCCGCCGATGGCGCGGGTGAACGGACCGATGGAGAACATCGACGCCTGGTACACGGCTTTCGGGGTCAAGGACGGCGAGAAGCTCTATCTGAAGCCGGAAGACCGCGTGAAGATCTGGTAGAAGCCGAAGCCGCAGGGTGGGTTGCCCTTGAGCACCCCACCCTGCCCGGCCTCAGTAAGAAAGCAAGATTTCCTGAGAACTCATGGTTTCCTGCCCCACGCAGGCAGCAAGAATCCATGCCACTTCAGACGCCGGCCCGGCTCCTCACCTCAATGCGCGCTCGCCCCCTCGGCGCCGATCCCCGTCTGCGACCGCACGTACAACCCCTCGAACCGCGCCGCCTCCACCCGCGCTGATGCGGAATGGCGCGTCAGGATGCTGCCCAGCCAGCAGCCGAGAAACCCCAGCGGCATGGAGAACAGCGCGGGGTTGTCATACGGGAAGATAGCCGCGTGAAAGCCCGCGACCTTTACCCAGATGCCAGGGCTGAGCACGGTCAGCGCCACGGCCGAGACCAGGCCCAGCCAGCCCCCGAGTACGGCGCCGCCCGTGTTGAAGCCGCGCCAGTACATGTTCAGGATCAGCACCGGAAAGTTGGCGCTGGCGGCAACAGCGAACGCCAGCCCGACCATGTACGCCACGTTCTGCTTCTGGAACGCGAGCCCCAGCCCTATGGCCAGCACTCCCAGCGCGATCGTGGCGATACGGGAGACAACCACTTCGCGGCCTTCCGCGGTGCGTCCGCGCATGATGACGCTGGCGTAGATGTCATGGCTGACGGCGGTGGCGCCCGCGAGTGTGAGGCCGGACACCACCGCCAGTATGGTGGCGAACGCCACCGCGCTCACGAAGCCTTTCAGCACGCTGCCGCCCACCGCGTCGGCCAGGAAGATGGCCACCATGTTGCTGTTGCCGGGAGTGATCCTGTACGCGGCGTCCTGGCCAACCATGCTGATTGCGGCAAAGCCGATGATGAACGTGAGGATGTAGAAGTAGCCGATGAGACTGGTGGCCCAGAACACCGATTTGCGGGCTTCCTTCGCGTCCGACACGGTGAAGAAGCGCATCAATATGTGCGGCAGCCCGGCCGTGCCGAACATCAGCGCGATGCCGAGCGACACGATGGAGACCGGGTTCTTGAACTGCAGGCCGGGCGAGAGGATGGCTGCCTTCTTCGGGCTTGCCTGCACCGCGGCGTCGAACATGGCATCCAGGCTGAAGCCGAAATGCGCCAGCGCGGCGAATGCGATGTACGTGGCGCCAAGCAGCAGCAGGACGGCCTTGATTATCTGCACCCAGGTGGTGGCGATCATGCCGCCGAACGTCACGTACAGGATCATCAGCGCGCCCACGATGAGCACGGCGGTGCCGTAAGGCAGGCCGAACAGCAATTGTATGAGCTGCCCGGCGCCAACCATCTGCGCGATCAGGTAGAACGCCACAACGACCAGGCTGCTGACCGCTGACAGGCTTCGCACCGGCACCGCCTGCAGCCGGTAGGCGGTGACATCCGCCATGCTGTATTTGCCCAGGTTGCGCAGGCGCTCGGCCATCAGGAACATGATGATCGGCCAGCCGACCAGGAAGCCGATCGAATACAACAGGCCGTCGAAGCCAGCCGCATACACCATGGCGGAGATGCCTAGGAAAGAGGCGGCCGACATGAAGTCCCCGGATATCGCCACGCCGTTCTGGAAGCCGGTGATGCTTCCGCCGGCCGCGTAGAAATCCGAGGCGGTGCGCGTGCGGCGCGCGGCCCACACGGTGATGCCGAGCGTGAGCAGCACGAAGCCCGCGAACATGATGATGGCGGTGGTGTCCGTGGCCGGCGGCGCCGGCACGGCGGGGGGCTCGGCAGCACGGGCGATGATGGGCGCCAGGACAACGGAAACCGTCAGGAGCGCGCGCCTCATCGCGGACCCGCCACGATCTGCCTGGTCAACGAATCGAACCGGCTGTTGGCGCGCAGGACGTAGACGCCGGTGAGCAGGATGGCGCTGAGTATGACGCCAAGACCGAGCGGGAAGCCCAGCGTAACCGTGCCAATTACGCGTGTGCTCATCAGCGAGGGTGCGAATGCCACCAGCAGGACGAAGCCGAAATAGATGACCAGGATGAGCGCGGTCAGCGTCCAGCCGAGCCGGCCGCGTGTGCGTTCGAGTTCCTGGAAAGCGGGTGTGGCGCGCAGGCGTGCGCAGGCGTGGTCGTCCATCGGCTCCCCTTGGCGGCTTTTCGATGCTGCCTTGGAAGGACGATGGCAGGTTTGGAAACGGCAAGAAAGGCTTTCTTTTTCAAAGAAAGACGCAAAAAACCCCTACTCCGAGGCCCGCGAGGCAGCTCGCGCCCGTCCTGCGATTATCGGCCATGGCAGAGCAGGCCCGGAGTTTCGTGCAAGCGGGGGAACAAACGTTTTGCTTGTTTGAAAAAGAAGGCGTCTCTTACGGTCTACAGCAACCGTAACGCCAAAATCCCGGCAACAGAGGCCAAAAACGCCACGATCAGAATCAACCCAAGCCGCCTCTCGATGAACACCCGCGCCCGCTCACCGAAGATGCGCAGCGGCACCGCTTCCAGCAGGAAGAACCGCCCGCCGCGCGTGATGAGGCAGGCGAGCACGAACGCGCCCAGGTCAAAATGCGCGGCACCCGCGGCTATCGTCACCAGCTTGAACGGTATCGGGGTCAATCCCTTGGCCAGGATGGCCACGAACCCGTACTGCGCGACATACGCCTTGAACGCCTCGTAAGCGTGCTCCGCGTGGTAGAAATGCACGACCGGACGGGCCGCCACTTCGAACAGCGCGGCACCGATCCAGTAGCCGAGCAGCCCGCCCAGCACGCTGCCGGCGGTGCAGATGCCGGCCAGCCACCAGGCCCGCCTCGGCCGCGCGAGGATCATCGGAATCAGCAGCAGGTCCGGAGGCAGTGGGAAGACGCTGGCTTCAGCGAACGCCACCCCGAACAGCCAGAGCGGCGCCGCCCGCGTGGCGGCAAGTGCGATCAGGCGCGCATACAGAAGGTGCATCAGGCCCGTCTCCTGCGCACCGCGCATATGGCGAGCAGCAGGCCAAGTGCGGCCAGGCTGCAGAGCAACTGGCCGCGCAGGTCTCTCGACCAGGCCATCGCCACCAGCACGGCGACGATCACCCCGACCACCGCCCAGCTCAGATAGGGAAACAGCCACATCCTGATCGCCAGCCGGCCGGGATCGGCCCTCTCCTGCAAGCGGCGCAGCTTCATCTGCGCCAGTGCTATGAGGAAGTAGTTGAACAGCGCGATCGCGCCCGAGGCGCTGACGAGGAAGCTGAACACGAACGTGGGCGACAGCACCGAGAGCGCGACGGCCACGTAGCCGAATGCGGCGCCGGCGAGTATGGCGCGGGCGGGTACGCGGCGCGGGTTCAGCGCCACCAGCCAGCGGGGCGCGTCGCCCTTTTCCGCCAGCCCGAACAGCACGCGCGAGGTGACATACAGCCCGGAGTTCAGACAGGACAGCACCGCGGTCAGCACGACCAGGTTCATGATCGCCTCCGCGCCCGGTATGCCGATCACGCCCAGCGCGCGCGCGAACGGCGAGGTGCCTGGAACGATGGTGTCCCAAGGCACCACCGCCACGATCAGCGTGATCGACAGCATGTAGAACAGCAGGATGCGCACCGCCACGGTGCTGGTGAGCCGCGCGATCGCGCGCGCCGGTTCGGCCGATTCTGCGGCCGCGATCGTCACGATCTCCGCCCCCACGAAGGCGAAGATCACGCTGGTGACGAGGATCGCGGCCCACGTCGCCGCTGCCGGCGCGGAGCTCGCTCTGCTGGCCCCAGCCACGGCGAAGACCTGGGTGAAGCGCGATTGCAGGTAGCCGCGGTAGAAGGCCTCCTCCGGCAACGCCACGCCGACG